>NZ_JBWKNG010000011.1:0-201364 GCF_059415465.1 Pseudomonas sp. GW821-FHT10C09 | reverse complement strand
AATTGGTAGACACGCCAGCTTCAGGTGCTGGTGACCGCAAGGTCGTGGAAGTTCGAGTCTTCTTCTGGGCACCAATTTCGAGCTTGAGATTAGATCAATTTCAAGGCTCACACAAAAACCCGCGAAAGCGGGTTTTTGCATTCTAAGCTTCTGATTTATTAAATCTAAATCAGGGGTTTACAGATCAAAACGCTCTCCGTATAGTGCGCCACATCAACAGCGGCAACGCTGAAGATAAATGCCCAGATGGTGAAATTGGTAGACACGCCAGCTTCAGGTGCTGGTGACCGCAAGGTCGTGGAAGTTCGAGTCTTCTTCTGGGCACCAATTCAAATTCAAGGTTTCGACCTTGAATTTCACAGAAACCCGCGAAAGCGGGTTTTTGCGTTTCTGGCATTCAGAAACTGACAACGCTGCCTTTTGTGGCGAGCTTTTGTGGCGAGGGAGCTTGCTCCCGCTGGGGCGCGAAGCGGCCCTCTTCATTTTTCCAGGCATACTTTATTGTCAGGTTTTGCGACTGCTTCGCAGCCGGGCGGGAGCAAGCTCCCTCGCCACAATCCTCGCACCAGACACCTCGAACAAACCGTCACCTAATCCAATGCGCGCATTTGAGAAATAATATCGTTTATCATTGTTGCAAGTTTTTGCAATGCGACAGTGAGGAACCCTGCGAATGATGTTTCGAAATACCCTGCGCCGCGGCCTGACCTTCACCCTGCTCGGCCTGGTACTCGCCACTCCCCTCACCCAGGCTGCCGATCCGGCTTCCCTGACGCTCTATAACGGTCAACACAAGGAAGTCGGCGACGCCATCGCCAAGGCTTTCGAAGCCAAGACCGGCATCCATGTAAATGTGCGCAAAGGCAGCAGCAACCAGCTCGCCAGCCAGGTCATGGAAGAAGGTGACCGCTCCCCTGCCGACGTGATCTACACCGAAGAATCGCCGCCACTGAACAAACTCGGCGAACAAGGTTTCCTGGCCAAGACCGACGATGCCACGCTGGCGGTTTTGCCCAAGGACTATGTAGCGGGCAACGGCACCTGGATCGGCATCACTGCCCGGGTCCGGGTGGTGGCCTACAATCCCAAGCTGATCGAGGAGAAGGACCTGCCGAAATCGGTAATGGAATTCTCCAATCCGAAATGGCAAGGCAAGGTCGGCTTCGTGCCCACCAGTGGCGCCTTCCAGGAACAAGCCGTCGCGATCATCAAAGTGCACGGCATGGACGCGGCTGAAGAATGGCTGACCGGCCTGCGCGCGTTCGGCAAGACCTACAGCAACAACATGGTCGCCCTGAAGGCCGTGGAAAATGGTGAAGTCGCCACGGTGCTGGTGAACAACTATTACTGGTTTGCCCTGCAACGCGAGAAAGGCCAACTGGATTCGAAACTGCATTACTTCACCGGCGGCGACGTCGGCGGGCTGATCACCGTTTCCAGCGCTGCCGTATTGAAATCCAGCAAACGCCCAAAAGAAGCCCAGCAATTCCTCGCCTATATGGCCAGCGAAGAAGGCCAGCGCGTGATCACCCAGACCACCGCGGAATATCCGCTGCACAAGGGCATGGAATCGGATCGCGGCCTCAAGCCGTTCAGCGAACTGCAAGCGCCCAATGTCACACCGGCCGATCTGGGTAACGCCGAACAAGCACTGGACCTGGAACGCGACGTTGGCTTGAACTGATGAGCGCTTCACCAGCCTCCCCCGCCTCACGCGGGGTGTACGTGCCTCGGCGCAAACGACCGTCGATCTGGCTGTTGCTGCCAGTCCTGTTGCTGGTTGTGCTCAGTCTGTTGCCGCTGATGTATGTCGGGCTCAAGACCTGGCAAGCCGGCTGGGCCGAGGCGCTGCATCTGCTGTGGCGGCCTTATGTGTTTGGGCTGCTGCGCAATACGCTGGCGCTGATGGCCGGCGTGACGCTGGCCTGTGGCGTGATCGGCCTGTCGCTGGCCTGGCTGCTGGAACGCAGCAATCTGCCGGGGCGGCGATTGTGGGGCGTCATTCTCTGCTTGCCGTTCGCCGTTCCGGCGTTTGTCAGCAGCTTTACCTGGGTTTCGCTGAGCGCTCATTTTGAAGGCCTGGGCGGGGCGATTCTGGTGATGACACTGTCCAAGTACCCGCTGATTTTTCTGCCGGTCGCAGCGACCCTGCGCAATCTTGATCCCTCTCTTGAAGAATCTGCCCGGACACTTGGACAGAATCGCTGGGGCGTGTTTTTCAGAATCACGCTGCCGCTGCTCTGGCCGTCGTTGCTTGCGGGCTCACTGCTGATCGCGCTGCACATGCTGGTGGAATTCGGCGCGCTATCGATCATCGGCCTGCAAACTTTTACCACGGCGATTTATCAGCAGTTCGAACTGGAATTCAGCAATGCCAACGCGGCGATGCTGTCGGCGGTATTGCTGGCGCTGTGTCTGATGTTGCTGTGGCTGGAGCTGCGGGTTCGCGGCAAGGGCCGGCATGTTCGTACCGGCCAGGGTGCAGCGCGGCATGCGGAACAGGTTCGATTGGGAGCTTGGGCCGGTGCCGGACAGCTTTACTGCCTGGCGCTGGCGATCATCGGCAGTGGCATTCCACTGGGGATGCTGGGGTATTGGCTGGCGGTCGGTTCCTCGGCAGCATTCCCGGTCGCCGCAATCGGCGAAGCACTGCTCTCGTCGCTGGCACTCTCCCTCGGTGGCGCAGCACTTTGCCTGGTGCTGGCCGTGCCGGTGGGCTTGCTGGTGGTGCGTTACAAAGGCCGATTGGCGATCTGGGCCGAGCGCCTGCCGTATCTGCTGCATGCGCTGCCAGGCCTAGTGATTGCGCTGACGCTGGTGTATTTCGCCCTGCACTATGTGCCGGCGTTGTACCAGACGTCCGCCTTGCTGCTGATCGCTTATGCACTGTTGTTTTTGCCGTTGGCTCAGGCGCCGATTCGAACGGCTCTGAACAAGGCTGCACCGCAACTGGAAGAGGCTGCACGCACGCTCGGGGCTACGTCGTTCAGTGCGTTTTGCCGGATCACGCTGCCGATTATCTTCCCGGCGCTGGGGGCAGCGTTTGCGTTGGTGTTTCTGGATGCGATGAAGGAGCTGACGGCGACATTGCTTCTGAGTCCGACCGGGCTCAATACCTTGGCGACAGAGGTGTGGGCGCATACCGCGAATGTGGAGTTTGCGGCGGCGGCGCCTTATGCGGCGTTGTTGATAGTGGTGTCGGGGGTGCCGGTTTATCTACTCACGACTCGGATGTATTTGAGCCGTTGAGAACGCCTTCGCGAGCAGGCTCGCTCCCACATTGGATTTGAGGTATTCACACATTTTGTGTCCACCAACAATCACTGTGGGAGCGAGCCTGCTCGCGAAGGGGCCAGCCTGGACAACCGTTTACGCCCTGAACTGCCCCAGGCTCGCCTTCAACTGCGCCGCCAGCCCATCCAGCACCTTGCCGCTGGCCGTGGTCTCCACCACCGCCTGAGCCGCTTTCTCAGCCTGCGCATGAATGGTTTCAACCCGTCCGCGTACAGCCTGCGCACCTTGCGCCTGATGAGCTGCCGCCTGAGTCGCCAGGCCAATCGCCGCATGCACCTGCTCGACCGATTCCTGCACCGACTGCTGCAATCGTGCACTGTCGCGCAATACCAGCAAACCTTCGCTGGCCTGACGCCCGGCTTGACCAATCGCCGCCACCGCTTCACGCGCACCTTGCTGCAAGGCAACGATGTGCGCCTGAATGTCGCCGGTCGAGCTCTGTGTCTTGCTCGCCAGTGCCCGCACTTCATCAGCGACCACGGCAAACCCGCGACCGGTCTCGCCCGCGCGCGCCGCTTCAATGGCCGCGTTCAGTGCCAGCAGATTGGTTTGCTCGGCGATCCCGTGGATCACCGTCAGCACCACCTCGATCTGCTCACTCTGCTGCGCCAGCCGCTCGATGACTTTCGCCCCGGTATCGACTTGCCCGGCCAACGCTTCGATCAAGCTGCCGACTTTTGCCGAGGTCCGGGTGTTTTCATCCGTAGCCGAACGAATATCCACCACTTGCTGCAATGCGGCCTGCATGGCGTGGCTTTCAGATTGGGCTTCGTCAGCCATTTGCGACAACGCGCGCAGGCTCTCGGCCACTTCATCGCGCTGCATGCCTGCGGCCTTGTCCGCCCCGGCATTACGCAGGGTCATGGCACCAATTTCCACGCCGGTACGCTGGGCCACGTCGCCCGCCTCACGCACAATCGGCTGCAACTTATCCACAAAGCGATTGACGGCCGACGCCATGTCGCCGATTTCGTCCTTGCTGTTGATCTGCACGCGCTTGGTCAGGTCACCCTCGCCTGCCGCCAGATCATCCATGGCGCTGATCAGCATCTTCAAGCGGTTGACCACTCGACGCCCGAGCACCACGGCCAGCAACAGCAGTACGCCGCAACCCACCAGCGCCAGGAACATGCCGATGCGCCAGCGCAGGGTCGCTGCAGCTTCCTGTACGGTGCTGGTGGTGTTGGCTTTCATTTCAGACGCCGTGGACTGCGCCGACTGCAAACGCGCGCCCATCGCCGCAGCACTGTCGGCAGCTGCGCCTTTGAGGCTGTCGCCCACCAATTGATCGCTGCTGGCAATCAGCGCCGAGAAGCGCTTGTCCAGGGCCGCGAGGTCGGTTTCCACTGAGGCGGTGGAGACCCCCATGATGACTTTGCCGATTTCCACGCCATTGGGATTGATCGAAGATTCTAGGTAATAAACCGAAGGATCGTTCTTCGCCGCATCCAGCACTTTGTCGAGCGCGCGCTCGCCCTGGCCTTTTTCAAGGAGGGCCTTGTTGATCGGGTTTTCACGATTGAGGTAGCGGGTCAGGTGCTGCCCGGTTGCATCGTCGTAAACCACGAACAACACATTGGGATTGCGCTGGGCCCGGCGGGCGAATTCGGACAGGGTTGGAACGTCGCTGTCCCACATCGCGCGGGGGGCGACCGAGGCCAGAAGCTGCGCCATATCATTGGCGGAGTCCTTCAGGTCTTTTTCCAGCGTCGCTCGCAACTGAGCCTGCTCCTCCTTCAAACGCGAGGACAAACCGGCCGTGAGGCGCTGACGCGTGCTGGTCGAGAGGTTGTCGAGGCTCGACGTGACTTCACGTCCTGCCTGCTCAAGTTCGCCAGAAAGTTTTTGACTGTCGGCACCCAGGCGCACACCCAGATCGGCTTCCAATGCAGTCACTGTGCTCCGGGTCAGAGCAACAGCCACCAGCACTTGCACCAAAAGGGCGATACCGAGGGTAACGAACACGGGCCGCAACAAACGGCTTTGTAACAATGAGAGAACTGCCGACACTTAAAATCCCTCTGCTTTGGCGCCATTAAATTGATGGCGCGCTGGAAGCGATGCTTTTATTCAACATCACAGCAAAGGTCATGCCGTCCAAGAGGCATAAACGACAAAGGGCCCTATTAAGGACCCTTTGTGTTTCACTTCAATGACTTATCAAGCAAACGGATGACGCAGAACGATGGTTTCGTTGCGGTCCGGGCCCGTCGAAATAATGTCGATCGGCGCGCCGATCAACTCTTCAACGCGCTTGATGTAGGCACGAGCGTTAGCTGGCAGCTCTTCCAGGGTTTTGGCACCCACGGTCGATTCGGTCCAGCCCGGCACTTCTTCGTACACAGGCTGAAGACCTACGTAGCTGTCAGCGTCAGTCGGAGCAACGGCGTTGCCCTGCGCATCTTTGTAGCCGACGCAGATGTTGATGGTTTCCAGGCCGTCGAGTACGTCCAGCTTGGTCAGGCAGATGCCCGAGATGCTGTTCACATCGATTGCGCGACGCAGGATAACGGCGTCGAACCAGCCGCAACGACGGGCACGGCCGGTGGTAGCACCGAACTCGTGACCTTGCTTGGCCAGGTGCGCACCCACTTCGTCAAACAGCTCAGTCGGGAATGGGCCCGAACCGACGCGAGTGGTGTAAGCCTTGGTGATGCCCAGGATGTAATCCAGGAACATCGGGCCAACGCCCGAACCGGTCGCCACGCCACCGGCGGTGGTGTTGGAGCTGGTCACGTACGGGTAGGTGCCGTGGTCGATGTCGAGCAACGAGCCCTGGGCGCCTTCGAACATGATGTCTTTGCCAGCGCGGCGCAGGTCGTGCAGCTCGGCCGTCACGTCCAGCATCAACGGCTTGAGCAGCTCTGCGTATTCCTTGCACTCGGCCAGAGTCTTTTCGAACTCGATGGCAGGCTCTTTGTAGTAACCCACCAGCATGAAGTTGTGGTAGTCCACCAGTTCACGCAGCTTGTCTTCGAAGCGCGGCATGTTGAGCAGGTCGCCAACGCGCAGGCCACGACGTGCAACCTTGTCTTCGTACGCCGGGCCGATGCCGCGACCGGTGGTACCGATCTTCAGCTCGCCACGGGCCTTTTCACGGGCCTGGTCCAGCGCCACGTGGAAGGACAGGATCAGCGGGCAGGACGGGCTGATACGCAGGCGCTCGCGCACCGGTACGCCTTTCTCTTCCAGCTTGGTGATCTCGCGCAGCAGGGCGTCGGGTGCAACCACCACGCCGTTACCGATCAGGCACTGCACGCCTTCGCGCAGTACGCCCGACGGGATCAGGTGCAACACGGTTTTCTCGCCGTCGATCACCAGCGTGTGACCCGCGTTGTGGCCACCCTGGTAGCGCACTACGGCGGCAGCATGTTCGGTCAGCAGATCAACGATCTTGCCTTTGCCCTCATCACCCCATTGGGTGCCCAGGACTACGACATTCTTACCCATAACACTTGTCCTCATTCGCGCAAACTTGGTGCCGGCAGCCGCCGGCGGGAAAACTCAAGAAGCCAGCGGCAATACTTGCCAAAGCCCGTTCTGCTGAATCAATTGCCGGTCGCAGTCCGCTTCACGGGCGGCGGCCAAAGGTTGCCCAGGCAAAGCCTGAACGACACGCTGACCCTCACTGCGCAACTGGCAAACCTGCTGCCAGAGTGCCGCATCCGTACTGTCAGGCATCCAGATACCGCCAGACGGTAGCTCGATTTCAGCACGCCCCAGGGTCACCAGGGTTTTCAAATCGGTAGAGAAGCCGGTAGCCGGACGAGCGCGACCGAAGTCGGCGCCGATGTCGTCGTAACGACCGCCCTGGGCAATGGACTGGCCAACACCCGGCACGAACACCGCGAACACCACACCGGTGTGGTAGTGATAGCCGCGCAACTCGCCCAGGTCGAAGTAAAGCGGCAACTCCGGGAAGCGCACGGACAGACGCTCGGCAATCGCCAGCAGGTCGTCCAGGGCCGCCAGAACAGGCGCCGGCGCATTCGCCAGACGCTCGCGGGCAGCGCTCAACACTTCACGGCCGCCACACAAATCAACCAACGCGCGCAGCATGCCGGACAAATCGGCAGGCAGGCCTTCGGTCAAGGTAATGACCTCGTCGATGGCCTTGCGTTGCAACGCGTCGAACAATTGTTGCTCGACTTCACCGGACAGACCGGCAGCGCGGGCCAGGCCACGGTAGATGCCGACATGACCGAGGTCCATGTGTACATCCGGCACATCGGCCAGTTGCAGCATAGCCAACATCAGGCTGATGACTTCCACGTCGCTGCTCGGGCTGGCATCGCCGTACAACTCGGCACCCAACTGGATCGGGCTGCGCGAGGACGACAAGGCGCGAGGCTGGGCGTGCAGCACGCTACCGGCATAGCACAGACGGCTCGGACCTTCGCGACGCAGGGTGTGCGCATCGATGCGCGCCACTTGCGGCGTGATGTCGGCACGGAAACCCATCTGCCGGCCCGATTGCGGGTCGATGACCTTGAAGGTACGCAGGTCGAGGTCAGAGCCCGCGCCGGTCAGCAGGGATTCCAGGTACTCGATATGGGGAGTCACGACAAACTCGTAACCCCAGCTCTGGAACAGATCCAACACCTGACGACGCGCGACTTCAATGCGCGCCGCTTCTGGTGGCAGTACTTCTTCGATGCCATCTGGCAGCAGCCAGCGGTCTACCGTTGCCATTACGCCATTCCCCTATGATCCGGGCGGCAAGCCCTCGGGCGAGCCTTGAGTGAAGCAGAAAATGATCGGCTCATACGCAAACCACGCGCATGAACGACATGGCGAAAAGCCTCAAACCGGCTTCGCCAACCACTTTCCTCGAAAAACCTGTTGAGCCTGCACAAAACAGCAATCAAACGTGCAGACGCAAAAAAGCCGGGAATTTCCCGGCTGCCGCATCATACACACGTTTTCCCAAAGGATCACCCCGCCCGAGGCTTTAGCCGCCAGGCGGGGGATGATTCAGGTCAACGCGGTATCAAGGCTTGGCTTTTTCCAGGTAACGGAAGAAGTCGCTGCTTGGGTCCAGGACCATGACGTCGGATTTGTTCGCGAAGCTTTCACGGTAGGCACGCAGGCTACGGTAGAAACCGTAGAACTCCTGATCCTGGCCGTAGGCCTTGGAGTAGATCGCAGAGGCCTGGGCATCACCGTCACCGCGAACCTCTTCAGATTCACGATAGGCTTCAGCCAGCAACACGCGGCGTTGACGATCGGCGTCGGCACGAATGCCTTCTGCCAGCTCGTTACCCTTGGCGCGGTGCTCGCGAGCTTCACGCTCACGCTCGGAGCTCATGCGCTCGAACACACTGCGGTTCACTTCTTTCGGCAGATCGATGGCCTTGACCCGAACATCGACGACTTCGATGCCCAGCTCTTTTTCCGCCATCTTGTTCAGCGAAGCCGTGATGTCGGTCATCAACGCATCGCGCTCACCGGACACCACTTCATGCAGCGTGCGCTTACCAAACTGGTCACGCAGGCCCGACTCCAGACGACGGGACAGACGTTCGTCGGCAATTTGCTTGAGGCCAGAT
Source organism: Pseudomonas sp. GW821-FHT10C09 (assembly GCF_059415465.1). Taxonomy (NCBI): domain Bacteria; kingdom Pseudomonadati; phylum Pseudomonadota; class Gammaproteobacteria; order Pseudomonadales; family Pseudomonadaceae; genus Pseudomonas; species Pseudomonas sp. GW821-FHT10C09. Next base: position 192,521 of record NZ_JBWKNG010000011.1, on the reverse strand, counting down.
GTCGCGGTGTAGAAGCGCTCGGCATCTTTCACGCGCCACTTGGCGTAGGCATCCACCATGACCGCTTTCTTTTCCAGCGTCAGGAAGCGTTGCGTCGGTGCATCCAGCGTCATCAGGCGTGCGTCGAATTTACGCACCTGGTTAACGTAAGGCACTTTCACATGCAGGCCCGGCTGAACATCAGCCTGGACCACACGACCGAACTGCAGCAACACCGCACGCTCGGTCTGAGCGACGATGTAGAAGCAGTTCCAGGCAGCGATCGCCACGACGACGCCGACAATAAGGGCGATCAGCGATTTATTGCTCATCAGCGACTCTCCCTGGTACGTGCTTGCTGTTGCTGCAGATCAGCTGCCGCACGCGTATTCGCTTCATTGCTGGTGGCCGCCGCACCTGTCACCGGAGTGCTGGTGTTACGACCACTTTCGACCATCTTGTCCAGCGGCAAGTACAGCAGATTGCTCTGGCCATTCTTGTTGCCGGTCACGAGAACCTTGCTGGTGTTGCTGAAGACTTCCTGCATGGTGTCCAGGTACAGACGCTCGCGGGTGACTTCAGGGGCCTTGCGATACTCGGCGACCAGTTTGGTGAAGCGATCGGCCTCACCCTTGGCGCGCGAGACAGTCTCGTCACGGTAGCCGTTGGCGTCTTCAAGAATGCGCTGGGCCTGACCACGGGCTTCCGGCACGACGCCGTTGGCATAGGTTTCAGCCTGGTTACGCGAACGCTGCTCGTCTTCACGGGCACGGATCACGTCATCGAAGGCTTCCTGCACTTCACGCGGTGCAGCTGCGCTCTGTACGTTGACCTGAGTGACGGTGATACCGGTGCGATAGGTATCCATGAAGCGTTGCAGACGCTCCTTGATTTCGCTGGCCATCAATTCACGACCTTCGGTCAGCACCTGGTCCATCGCGGTGGAACCCACCACATGGCGCAGGGCACTTTCGGTCGCGTGCTGCAGGCTGATTTCCGGCTGGTCAACGCTCAGCACGAAGTCCTGCAGGTTGCTGATCTTGTACTGCACGGTCAGCGGCACTTCGACGATGTTTTCGTCTTCAGTCAGCATTTGACCCTGCTTGGTATAGGCACGCTCACGCGTGACGTTTTCCAGGTACTTGCGATCGATCGGCGGGAAATAGATGTTCAGGCCCGGGCCGACGGTTTCGTAGTACTTGCCGAAGCGCAGCACCACGGCTTGCTCCTGCTCGTCGACGACGTAGACCGCGCTGTACAGCCAGACGGCCGCCAGCACGACAAGGCCGATGCCAAGAATGCCGCCGAAGCCGCCGCTCTTGCCCGAACCACCACCGTCATCACCACGTTTCTTACCACCACCGAACAACCCGTTCAGGCTTTCCTGCAGCTTTCGGAAGGCCTCGTCGAGATCCGGTGGTCCCTTGCGGTCGCCGTTATTGCGGCGCTTGCCACCCCAAGGATCCTGATTATTCGAGTTGCCACCCGGCTCATTCCAAGCCATAGCGCTCTCCATCTGATAAAGCAAAGACGCACCCACGGCGCGCCGACCAATGCTACAGAATGCCTGTCACCACGACACAACCGCTTTCTCAGGCTTTTATTGCAAAGTGTGTTGCTCGATGAACTCATTCGGCTGCAAACCTTCGCGGCTCACCAATCGATTCAACTCGATCCGTGGCAATCGAACGGCCAGCAAGCTGATGCCTTCTTCGTCGTGTTCTTCTTTCTGCACCGCACCGAGTTCGAAAAACTGCGCACGCAGTCGAGCAAAACGTTGCGGCAAGCGCAAGGTACCGATAAACAAATCACTGCCAAGTAACTCGGCAATGGCTTGCTCAAGCAATTCCAGACCCGTGCCATCACGCGCCGACAGCCAGACCCGCAGGGGTTTGCCGCTTTCGTCGCGCTGGATTTGTGGCTCAACGCCTTCAAGCAAATCGAGTTTGTTATAGACCTCGAGTATCGGCAAGTCCTGGGCACCAATCTCGCCCAGCACCACCATCACTTGCTCGATCTGCAACATGCGATCCGGTTCGGCCGCATCGATCACGTGCAACAACAGGTCGGAATTGCTCGACTCTTCGAGGGTAGACCGAAATGCCTCGACCAGCTTGTGGGGCAAGTGGCGAATGAACCCTACGGTGTCCGCCAGGACAATCGGCCCCAGGTCGTCTATATCCAGACGGCGCAAGGTCGGGTCCAGCGTGGCAAACAATTGGTCAGCCGCGTAGACGTCGGATTTCGTCACGTTATTGAAGAGCGTGGATTTACCGGCGTTGGTATAGCCCACCAGAGACACGGTAGGGATATCCGCACGCGATCGGCCACGTCGCGACTGCTCGCGCTGGCTACGCACTTTCTCTAGCCGGCCCTTGATCTGTCGCAGGCGAACCCTTAGCAAACGGCGGTCGGTTTCGAGTTGGGTTTCACCCGGGCCACGCATGCCGATACCGCCACCTTGGCGTTCAAGGTGAGTCCAGCCACGAACCAGCCGGGTGCTCATGTGGTCAAGCTGGGCCAGTTCTACCTGGAGCTTGCCTTCATGGGTACGGGCGCGCTGGGCGAAAATATCGAGAATCAGACCGGTACGGTCGATCACGCGACACTCGAAAACACGTTCGAGGTTACGTTCCTGACTGGGCGTGAGGATGTGATTGAAAATCACCAGATCGGCCTCTTCGGCCTTGACCAGGTCGCGCAGTTCCTCGACCTTGCCACTGCCAATGAGGAATTTGGCGGTTGGCCGATGACGCGGCACGTTAAAAAACGCAACGGTCTCGGCGCCCGCCGAATTAGCCAGTTCCTGAAACTCCTGCGGATCTTCGCGCGCCTCAGGGTCCTGTCCATCCAAGTGAACGAGGATTACTCGCTCACCACCACCGTGGCGCTCAAAGAACAAAGGAGACTCCTATCAGGCGTTACCTGGCTCAGCGTCACCTGCTTCGGATTCGGTTGCGCTTGGCAGACGAATTGGACGAACCGGCACCACTGTCGAGATAGCGTGTTTGTAAACCATTTGGCTAACGGTGTTTTTCAGCAGGATAACGAACTGGTCGAAAGACTCGATCGTGCCTTGCAGTTTGATCCCGTTGACCAGGTAGATAGACACCCCAACTTTCTCTTTACGTAAAGTATTCAAGTAAGGGTCTTGTAGCGAATGCCCTTTTGACATGTGCCGCACTCCTTTAAGGATTCAATATAAAAAATAGGTAAACAGATGGCTTTAGCCGTCACACCCCCAAGGATAGACGGCAATTGCAAGGACTCAGCTCAATATGGAGATGGTCCCCAAGTATTTCAAGGCGCGCGGCAGATTGTCGCAATCGAGACTGTCCAGCCAGTGTAAATCAGCCCAACTGCGCAGCCAGGTGAACTGACGCTTTGCCAATTGGCGCGTGGCAATGATTCCACGCTCCTGCATCTCGGCTTGTGTCAGCTTGCCATCCAGGTAATCCCAGACTTGTCGGTAGCCTACCGCACGTATAGACGGCAACCCGGAATGCAGGTCACTTCTCTTACGCAGGGCTACGACCTCGTCAATGAATCCCTGTTCCAACATATTCGTGAATCTTTGTTTAATTCGATCGTGCAGTACCTGGCGATTTGCCGGAGCAATGGCCAAGTTCGCGACAGTATAGGGCAATTGTTGCAGTCCCGAAGCGGCTGCTTCGGTACTTTGCACAGATTGTCTCAGTCGCAGCTCGGTCATGCTCTGACCGCTGACGCGATAAACTTCCAATGCCCGACTGAGTCGCTGCGGATCGTTTGGATGAATACGCGCGGCAGACTCAGGGTCAATCGCCGCCAATTGCTCGTGCAGCGCTTGCCAGCCAAGGCGTGCAGCCTCTTCCTCGATCTGCGCGCGGACGTCGGGATCGGCCGCCGGCATGTCCGCCAGACCTTCGACCAAAGCCTTGTAATAGAGCATTGTGCCGCCCACCAGCAACGGAATTTTTCCCCGTGCGGTGATATCGGCCATCGCTTCCAGGGCATCACGACGGAAATCGGCGGCCGAATAGCTCTCGGCCGGGTCGAGAATGTCGATCAAACGGTGCGGAAATTCGGCCAGGATTTCTTTTGAAGGTTTGGCGGTGCCGATGTCCATGCCCCGATAGACCAGCGCCGAATCGACACTGATCAGCTCGCACGGCAGGACCTTGGTCAGCTCGATGGCCAGGTCGGTCTTGCCCGCAGCGGTCGGGCCCATCAGGAAAATCGCTGGAGGGAGCTGGCTCATCAACGACCGCGCAAGAACAGTTTGTCCAGATCGTCCAGGCCCAATTGGGTCCAGGTCGGTCGGCCATGGTTGCATTGACCGCTGCGTTCGGTGTTTTCCATGTCGCGCAGCAGACCGTTCATTTCCGGGATCGCCAGCCGCCGATTCGCACGCACCGCGCCGTGGCAGGCCATTGTCCCGAGCAATTCATTCAAATGCGCCTGGACCCGGTCGCTGGTGCCGTATTCCATCAGGTCCGCCAAGACATCACTGACCAGTCGATTGGCTTGCGCCTGCTTGAGCAAGGCCGGAATTTGCCGGATGGCCAGGGATTCAGGCCCCAGGCGCTGCAATTCAAAGCCCAGGCGCTGGAACAACGCAGCGTGCTCTTCGGCACAATCGGCTTCGCGCTGGCTGACAGCCAGGGATTCCGGCACCAGCAGCGGCTGGCCGCTCAGGCCTTCGCTGGCCATGGCGATTTTCAGGCGTTCGTACATGATCCGCTCGTGAGCCGCGTGCATGTCCACCAGCACCAGCCCTTGGGCGTTCTCCGCGAGGATATAGATGCCTTTGAGCTGCGCCAGGGCGTAACCCAGCGGCGGAATATCGTCCTGCCCGGCTGGCAGCGCGGCCGCATTGGCCTCTGGCAACGGCGCGAAGAACTCACGGTACGCAGCCTGGGCTTCGGCAACCGGCACGCCGGATTGCGGCCGTGGCGTGTATTGATACTGATAGCCGGCGCCAGCGCCCGACCCGGCTGGGGTAGTGAACGACGGCTGCGCCTGGGGTTGCTCCAGCAGCGCATTGGCTGCCAGACGCATTTCACCCTGCGGGCCGAACTCACCGGCATCAAGGCCGGTTGGACGCACGATGGCCGTTGCCACCGGTGCGGCCAGATGATCTTCGGGACGCACATCGCCCAAGGCGCGGTGCAAGGTGCCGTAGAGGAAATCGTGAACCATGCGCCCGTCACGGAAGCGCACTTCGTGCTTGGTCGGGTGCACGTTGACGTCGACGCCCGCCGGATCCACTTCGAAAAACAGCACGAACGTCGGGTGCCGGCCGTTGAACAGCACATCGCGATAGGCCTGGCGCACCGCGTGGGCCACCAGTTTGTCGCGCACCGCGCGGCCATTCACAAAGAAATACTGCAAATCTGCCTGGCTGCGGTTGAACGTCGGCAGGCCGACCCAGCCCCACAAATGCAGGCCATTGCGCTCGATTTCGATCGGCAATGCCTGCTCCAGGAACCCTGAACCGCAAATCGCCGCCACCCGCCGGGCGCGGGCCGCGTCGTCATGGGCTTCGTGCAGGCTGAGGATGGTCTTGCCATTGTGGCGCAGGTGGAACGCGACATCGAAGCGCGCCAGCGCCAGACGCTTGATCACTTCTTGCAGGTGATCGAATTCGGTTTTTTCGGTCTTGAGAAACTTGCGACGCGCCGGGGTGTTGAAGAACAGGTCGCGCACTTCCACCGAGGTGCCCACCGGATGCGCGGCCGGCTGCACACGCGGCGCCATGTCCCGGCCTTCGGTTTCGACCTGCCAGGCCTGATCGGCATCGCGGGTGCGGGACGTCAGGGTCAGGCGCGCCACGGAGCTGATCGACGCCAGTGCTTCACCGCGAAACCCGAGGCTCATGACCTGTTCGAGGTCTTCCAGATTGCGGATCTTGCTGGTGGCGTGTCGCGCCAAGGCCAGCGGCAGGTCATCGGCAGAAATGCCGCTGCCATCGTCGCGCACACGCAATAGCTTGACGCCGCCCTGCTCGACATCGACGTCGATGCGCTTGGCGCCGGAGTCGAGGCTGTTTTCCAGCAACTCCTTGATCACCGAGGCCGGGCGCTCGACCACCTCACCGGCGGCAATCTGGTTCGCCAGTCGCGGGCTGAGCAGCTCGATGCGAGCGCTGTTGATCACGACCTGATTCATTCTTTCGCCGCCAACTCTGTGCCTGGAATGGTCAGGTGCTGACCGATTTTCAGCTCATCATTCGACAGGTTGTTGGCGCTGCGCAGCGTGGCAGGTGACACCTGATAACGCACGGCAATCATCGCCAGGGTTTCACCCGGGCTGACGCGATGATCACGTGGGCCTTGAGCGATTTTTCCGGAGTCGCGCAGCCAGGCAATGTAAGTGCCCGGTGGCGGGTTTTGCTGGAAGAACTGGCGCACGCCGCTGCTGATCGAACGTGCCAGCGCCTGCTGGTGATTCGAGGAGGCCAGTTTCGAGGCTTCGTTGGAGTTGGAGATGAACCCGGTTTCCACCAGGATCGACGGGATGTCTGGCGACTTCAGCACCATAAACCCGGCTTGTTCCACACGCTGCTTGTGCAGCGGTGTGACCCGCCCGATGTTGCTCAGGACTTTCTGGCCGACGTTCAGGCTGGACGTCAACGACGCGGTCATCGACAGGTCGAGCAGCACACCCGCGAGCATGCGGTCCTTGTCATCGAGGCTGACGTTGCCGGCACCGCCGATCAAGTCGGAGCGGTTTTCACTGTCCGCCAGCCAGCGGGCCGTTTCCGAGGTCGCGCCGCGATCAGACAGGGCGAACACCGACGCACCGAAGGCGGCGGCCGACGGCGCGGCGTCGGCGTGGATCGAAACGAACAGGTCGGCGCCCTTCTTGCGGGCGATTTCGGTTCGGCCACGCAGCGGAATGAAGTAGTCGCCGGTACGAGTCAGTTCGGCGCGGAAGCCTTTCATGCCATTGACCTGACGCTGCAATTCACGGGCGATGGCCAATACCACGTCTTTTTCCTTCTGACCGCGAGAGCCTGAAGCACCCGGGTCTTCACCGCCGTGGCCGGCGTCGATCACCACCAGGATGTCGCGCTTCCCGGCAGGAGCAGGTGGCAGTTTGATCACCGGCTCAACCGGCGTGACGGGCACGGCCGGCATCGTGGCGACCGAAGGGGTCGGCGTCGGAGCCGGGCTTGGCGACGGCGCGGCATCGGCGGCGTTATCAAACAGATCGACCACCAGCCGATTGCCATACTGGGCGTTGGGGGCCAGGGAGAAGCTTTTCGGGGTCACGGCCTTCTTCAGGTCGATAACCACCCGCAGGTCAGTCGGCGTGCGTTGCGCCGAGCGCATGGCGGTGATGGGTGTATTGGAAGTGTTGACGTTCAACGGCGCACCGAGCGTCGCGCCATTGATGTCGATCACCAGCCGATCCGGAGCGGTGAGGGTGAACACGCTGTGTTGCACCGGCCCGGTCAGGTCGAACACCAGCCGTGTGTTGTCCGGCGCCCGCCACAGGCGAACACTGTTGACCTTTGTGTCGGCCACAGCGTCGACGGTCACCGCCAAAAACAACAATCCTACGGCAGCTACCATCGCGCGAAAGCGCATACCTGACCCCATCATTTAATTGGATTCCAATGCCAAAGCGGCACACCAGGCCTCGCCGCGCGAGCCCCGGGATAAAATTTTCAGCGAACGCCCGCTGTCTTGCGGGCTAATGGTAATGGTCAGGTCAGGCTTTGGCAAAAAGCCTGCACCTTTATCGGGCCATTCGATCAGGCACAGCGCGTCGTCGTCGAAATAGTCGCGAATGCCCAGGTACTCCAGCTCTTCCGGATCGACCAAACGGTACAAGTCGAAATGGAAGGCGCGGATGTCGCCGATCTCATAGGGCTCGACCAGGGTAAAGGTCGGACTTTTCACGGCGCCTTCATGCCCCAAGCCGCGAATGATACCCCGCGACAGCGTGGTTTTACCCGCCCCCAGGTCCCCTTCCAGAAAAATCAGACCATGCCCTTGGGTGGTTTTTGCGATGCGTGCGCCAAAGGCCGTCATCGCCTCTTCATCAGCCAGGTACAGGGTTACTTCAGACACGGTGCTTGCTCCTCCAACAACTGACGAATGGCCGGGATCAGATCACTGGCCGCCAGCCCGCGGCCATTTTTACCTTGTTGCGCACCCGCATTGGCGTGCAGCCAGACCGCCAGGCACGCGGCGTCGAACGCCGGCATGCCTTGAGCCAGCAATGCGCCGACCAGACCGGCCAGCACATCACCCAAGCCGGCGGTGGCCATGGCCGGATGGCCTTGATGACACACGGCGAGGCGCCCATCGGGACTGGCGATCAAGCTGCCAGCGCCTTTCAACACCACGACCGCTGTATATTTTTTGCTCAACGCATGCGCCGCCGCCGGGCGATCAGCCTGCACTTGGGTGGTGCTGATCCCGAGCAACCGCGCCGCTTCGCCCGGATGCGGCGTGATCACGCAATCCTTGGGCAAGTTCACGCGTTCTTCGGCCAGCAGGTTCAAGGCATCGGCATCCCAGACTTGCGGCAACGGTGCATTGGCGGCCGCCGACAGCAAACTACGCCCCCAGGACGCCTGCCCCAAGCCAGGGCCGACCACCAATACGGAAACCTTTTGCAGCAAATCCATCAACTGGTTGGCCGACGAAGTGCCGAGCACCATGGCTTCAGGCATTCTCGCCAGTGCGGCAGGCACATGCTCACTGCGGGTCGCCACGGAGACCATGCCGGCGCCGCTGCGCAGGGCGCTTTGTGCGCTCAGCAGGATCGCGCCCCCCAAGCCGAGATCGCCGCCGATCAGCAGCACATGGCCGAATTTGCCTTTGTGCGACGTCGGCGCTCGTGGTGCAAGACGCGGCAAGTTGCCGCTCGTCAGGCGTCGGGCGCTGATCGCCGCGGCCTCGACTAACTGCGGGTCGGCGTGCAAATCATTGAAAACCAGTTCTCCAACCACGTCTGCGGCATCACCGGTGAACAGCCCCAGCTTCAAACCGATGAAGGTGACCGTGAGATCGGCGTGCACCGCTGCACCGAGGATGCGACCGGTATCGGCGCAAAGGCCCGAAGGGATATCCACCGCCGCCACTGGCAATCCGCAGGCATTGATTGCCGCGATAGCGTCAGTGTAAGGCGCACGTACTTCCCCCGTCAGGCCGGTGCCGAGCAAAGCATCGAGCACGACGCCGCGCAATCCGGATTGTGCAGACCAGGGTTCGATCAGTACTTTTTCCGACACCGCCTCGGCATACGCCAACGCCGCATCCCCCTGCAAACGTTGGGGATCGCCTACCGCCAACACGCGAACCGACCAACCCGCACGCTTGGCCAGCACGGCCACCAGATAACCGTCGCCCGCGTTGTTGCCGTGCCCGGACAGCACCGTCAACTCATTCGCCGACGGCCATTGCCGGACCATCGCCCGCCAGGTCGCTCGCGCCGCGCGCTGCATCAACTCGAAGCCCGGTGTGCCGGCCGCGATCAGGCTCGCATCGAGCCCACGGACCTGCGCAGCGCTATACAGCGCGTCGGGTAAATCATCTTTAGTGTGCGGCATGCGTCTTCGGGCTCCGATGTCTGGCAGAATTATACGCACCTCAGCTCCGGTTTCTCTCGCCTCATGCCCGCAATTACCACAGACCTGCCCGCCCTCGCCCAATCCATCAAGGACTGGGGCCGCGAGTTGGGCTTTCAGCAAGTAGGCATCAGCGGCCTCGACCTGGCCGAGCATGAGCAGCACCTGGAGCGCTGGCTCGCCGCCGGCTACCACGGCGAAATGGACTACATGGGCGCCCACGGCAGCAAACGCTCGCATCCGGAAGAGCTGGTGCCCGGCACCTTGCGCGTGGTTTCCCTGCGCATGGACTACCTGCCCGGCGACACTCAAATGGCGCAAATGCTGGCCCAACCGGAAAAAGCCTACGTCTCGCGTTATGCCTTGGGCCGCGATTACCACAAATTGATTCGTAAACGCGTGCAACAACTGGCCGACAAAATTCAGGCCCAGATCGGCCCGTTTGGGTTCCGCGCCTTCGTCGACAGCGCCCCGGTGCTGGAGAAAGCCATCGCCGAGCAGGCCGGTTTAGGCTGGATCGGCAAAAACACCTTGGTCCTGAATCGCAAGGCCGGCAGTTACTTCTTTCTCAGCGAGTTGTTTGTCGATTTGCCATTGCCGGTCGACCCGCCCCATTCCACCGAACATTGCGGCCGCTGCACCGCGTGCCTCGACATCTGCCCGACCAACGCCTTCGTCGGCCCGTACGTACTGGACGCCCGGCGCTGCATTTCCTACCTGACCATCGAGCTGAAAAGCGCGATCCCGGAAGATCTGCGGCCACTGATCGGCAACCGGGTGTTTGGTTGCGATGACTGCCAGATCGTCTGCCCCTGGAACCGCTTCGCCCGTCCGTCCGGCGAAAGCGACTTCAAACCGCGGCACAATCTGGACAACGCTGAATTGGCCGAGCTGTTCATGTGGGACGAGGAAAAATTCCTCAGCAGCACTGAAGGCTCCCCATTACGCCGGGCGGGTTATGAGCGTTGGTTGCGTAATCTGGCGGTGGGGTTGGGCAATGCGCCGTCGAGCATCCCGGTGCTGGAAGCGCTGAAGGCGCGCAGGGATTACCCGTCGGAGTTGGTGCGTGAGCATGTCGAGTGGGCGCTCAAGCAACACGCCGACCGTCAGGCTTCGTCGTTGTAGACGAACTTCGGCATTTCCCAGTGGAAACGAATCGCCAGCAGCCGCAGCAGAAAACCGCCAAACAGCGTGATCAAAATTGCTTGTTCGCCGGGTAATTGCAGGTAGATGCAGAGCATGTAGCACCACGCCGCTGCGAACGAAACGCTGGCGTAGAGCTCTCGGCGGAAGATCAACGGGATGTCGTTGCAGAAGATGTCGCGCAAGATGCCGCCGAATACGCCGGTGATCACGCCGCTGACCGACGCCACCAGCATGCCGTGGCCCATTTCCAGAGCAGTCATGCAGCCGATCAGGGTGAACGCCACCAGGCCCACGGCGTCGAGCACCAGGAACAGCGAGCGCAGGTGGCGCATCCAGCGCGCGGTGAAGACGGTCACCATGGCGGCGACCGAGGTCAGCACCAGGTATTCCGGGTGTTTGACCCAGGTCAGCGGATAGTGGCCGAGCAGTACGTCGCGCACCGAGCCGCCGCCCAGCGCCGTGATGCAAGCGATCAACACCACGCCAAACCAGTCCATGCCGCGACGGCCAGCAGACAGCGCGCCGGTCATGGCTTCGGCGGTGATGGCAATCAGGTAAAGCATCAGCAACATGGCGGCGGTCCTTGCAGAAAGGCGCGCAGTCTAGCCATTTCGGTGCAGCACCAAAAGAGGGCGATCACCCAGGAAGACCGAGTCGTCTGCTTCGCGGGCTAGCCTTGCTCCCACGGGCACAACGCAGATCCCGTAGGAGCCGGCTTGCTGGCGATGGCGTACTCAAGGGGGCCATCGCCAGCAAGCCGGCTCCTACAGTCCGTATTCCAGATTTAAAATTTGATGAAATGCTTGCGGTAGTGCTGCAACTCGGCAATCGACTCGCGGATGTCGTCCAGCGCCAAATGAGTGCTACCTTTTTTGAAGCTGTCACGCACGTCCGGCGCCCAGCGTGCGGCCAACTCTTTGAGGGTCGACACGTCGAGGTTGCGGTAGTGGAAGTAGCTTTCCAGGGATTTCATGTGCGTATAAAGGAAGCGACGGTCCTGGCAGATGCTGTTGCCACAGATCGGAGACTTACCCTTCGGCACCCATTTTTCCAGGAAGGCGATGGTCTCGGCTTCGGCTTCGGCCATGCTGATGCGGCTGTCGCGAACGCGCTGGGTCAAGCCCGAGCCGCCGTGTTGACGGGTGTTCCACTCGTCCATGCCGGCGAGGATCTCGTCGCTGTGGTGGATGGCGATCACCGGACCTTCGGCCAAGGTGTTCAAGTCACTGTCGGTGACGATGGTGGCCATCTCGATGATGACGTCGGTATCAGGGTTCAGACCGGTCATTTCCAGGTCGATCCAGATCAGATTCTGCGGGTTTTGCATGTGTCGGCTCCTAGGCAATGCTGCGCAGTTTAGCCTAGGCAACCGGCGGGGCGTGCTAAACTCGCGGCCGTTTTACCTAATCGCTGCATTCTTGATACGGAACACCCATGGCCAAACGCCAACTCAATCGTCGTCAAAACTGGCGCATCGAAAAGATTCAGGGCGAACGCGCTGCCCGCGCCGCCAAACGCGAGTCCTCGGCTGTCGAGGCACTTGAGGGTGGCGACCTGGGTCCGGAACAGACCGGCCTGGTGATCGCGCACTTCGGTGTACAGGTTGAAGTCGAAGCCCTCGATGGCGATTTGGCCGGCCAGGTATTCCGCTGTCACTTGCGCGCCAACCTCCCGGCGCTAGTGACCGGCGATCAGGTGGTCTGGCGTGCCGGTAACCAGGGCATCGGCGTGATCGTGGCGCAACTGCCGCGCAAAACCGAACTCTGCCGTCCGGACAGCCGTGGCCAGCTCAAGCCTGTGGCCGCCAACGTCGACATGATCGTCATCGTCTTCGCCCCGCTGCCCGAGCCTCACGCCAACCTGATCGACCGTTATCTGGTTGCTGCCGAGCACGCCGGTATCCGGCCGCTGCTGCTGCTCAACAAATTCGACTTGATCGATGAGCAGAACGCCCCGGCGCTGAACGCCTTGCTGGCGGTGTACCGCACGCTTGGTTACCCGGTACTGGAAGTGTCGGCGCATCACGGCAACGGCATGGAGCAACTGCAGGAGCAACTGGACGGGCGCATCAGCGTGTTCGTCGGCCAGTCCGGCGTCGGCAAGTCGTCGCTGGTCAACAGCCTGCTGCCGGAAGTCGAAGCCCGTGTCGGTCCGTTGTCCGAGCTGTCCGGCCAGGGCACTCACACCACGACCACCGCGCGATTGTTCCACTTCCCTGGTGGCGGTGAGTTGATCGACTCCCCGGGTATTCGTGAATTCGGCCTGGGCCACGTCAGCCGCGCCGACGTCGAAGCCGGGTTCATCGAGTTCAACGACCTGATCGGCACCTGCCGTTTCCGCGACTGCAAGCACGACCGCGAACCGGGTTGCGCCCTGCTCAAGGCCCTCGAAGAAGGTCGCGTGCAGCAGCAACGGATGAACAGCTACCGCTCGATCATCGCCAGCCTGCCTGAAACCAGCTACTAAACAGACGCGCCCACCGCCCCGACACTGACGGGACGGTGGGCCGCTTGTTGCGACCTACACATTTCCCCTCGGATTAAACGTCAGACTCCTCTGTAGGACTTCCGCGCGCCTGTTTGAAGGACTCTTCTCTTTAACCGCGCAGGCCTTGTTGCGGCCATTCAAGTGCATACATTCAAGCCCTCTTCGCATTCCGGCGATACCGAGGGACAACCATGCAAACCTATCATTTGTTCATCAGCCATTCGTGGAACTACCCCCACGCCCACGACAATCTCGTGCGCCTGCTCAACGCCAAACCCGGCTTCACCTTCAAAAACTTTTCAGTGCCGACAGACAACCCGATTGTCGACGCGCAGACCGACAAACAACTGGAAGCCGCCATCGAAAACAAGATTCGTCCGTGCTCGGCGGTGCTGATCATGGCGGGGATGTATTCGACCTACAGCAAGTGGATCAACAAGGAGATCGAGATCGCCAAGCGGATGGGCAAGGTGATCATTGCGGTCAAGCCGTTTGGGGCCGAGCGGATTTCCACGGTGGTGCGTGATGCCGCGCACGCCGAATGTGCGTGGAACACCAACAGCATCGTCAACGCCATTCGCCTGCACACGGCGGTGTAACCATGCGCAAGGGACTGTTCATCGGCATCAACCACTACACGCATGTGTCGCCATTGAGCGGCTGCAACAACGACGCGATGGCCATGGCCTCGGTACTGGAACGCCACGCCAACGGGCGTCCGAACTTCAGCAGCAAGGTCCTGACCTCGGCGGAGGAAAACCTCACTCACACAAACCTGAAGCAGCAGATCCAGAGTCTGTTTTCCGGTGATTGCGACGTGGCGCTGCTGTACTTCGCCGGTCACGGCCAGTTTGATACCAGCATCGATGAAGGCCTGCTGATCCCGCAGGATTTCGGTCAGGGCGTCGAAGGCATCCGCATCAGCGACATCCTCAACTGGGCGGAAAACGCCCCCCACATCAAAAACAAAATCATCATCCTCGACTGCTGCCAGGCCGGCGCGGCGGCCGCGATGCGCGGGTTGCGCGGTGGCAGCAGCGTGATCAGCGAAGGCATGACCATTCTCACCGCCTGTAAAAAAGACCAGGTGGCGCTCGAAGGTCGCGGCCACGGCGTGTTTACCGACCTGTTGCTGCAAGCACTGCACGGCGGAGCCGCCAATGTCTTGGGTAAGGTCACGCCCGGCAGCGTGTATTCGTTCGTCGACAACGCACTTGGGGCATGGGAACAACGACCGGTGTTCAAGACCAACGTCTCGCAATTTGTGCCGCTGCGCGAAGTCACGCCGCTGATTGCCGAAGAAACCCTGCGCAAGCTCAAGGACTGGTTCCCGGAACCTAGCTACGTGTTCCCGCTGGACCCCAGCTACGAACCGACCGAGGCCGCGTTCGATCCCGACAACGGCGAAATCTTCAAGCAACTGCAAAAGTGCAACCGCCACAGCTTGATCGAACCGGTCGACGCCGAGCACATGTACTACGCCGCCCTGCATTCCACCGGCTGCCGCCTGACCGCCCTCGGCGCCTATTACCGCGAACTCGCGATCAAGGGACACTTCTGATGCCTGTGTTTATCAGCTACCGCCATAGCGATCGCCCCCACGCCATCGCCATCAGCACTCGCCTGATTAAGGCCAACATCAAGACCTACTTCGACGTGCTGGATCCGGAATCACAGACCACTGACGACATTACCGGGGTCATCACCCGCAACATCACCGCGTGCACGCATCTGATAGCGGTGGTCTCGGACAAAACCGCGCTGTCGTGGTGGGTGCCGTTCGAAATCGGTGAAGCGACCATCAGTAACCGACGGATCTGCTCATTCAAGACAGGACCGGTGGAACTGCCGCTGTATCTCGATAAATGGCCAAAGCTCAGCACCGACACGGATCTGGAGTTTTTCATTGATGCCTACCGAGAAGAAGTGACGACAAAGCGCTCAATGGCGCTGGATTCGATCAACGAATCCCTTTACGGCACCTACAGACGCAATGCCGAACTGTTCCACGACCAGCTCAAGAACCGTATTCGACGGGGTTTCTGACAGGCACAAAAAAGCCGACATCGCTGTCGGCTTTTTTGTGGGTCACTGCTTCGGCGGTTCAGCCGGTTTCGGTGCCGGGTTTTCAAAGATATTCAAACGTTCACGAAGCTCATGGGCCGGCAGCGGTTCTTTATCCGCCGGCAACGCGTTCGGATCAACTGGCTTGGCCGGCACTTCGCCCGGACCGCCCTGCCCTTGTACTGCGGGGGCTGGTGCCGGCTCTGGCGCAGGTTCTGCACCTTGTGAACCTTCAATGGCCTTTTGGGCTTTCTTGGTCAGTACCACGATGTCGATGCGGCGGTTGACCGGATTGAACGGGTTCTCACGGTCGAACAGGGCCGACGAGGCGTAACCGACCACCCGCGCGACCTGTTGATCCGGATAGCTGCCGGCGACCAGCGCACGGCGAGCGGCGTTGGCACGGTTGGCCGAGAGTTCCCAGTTGCCGAAATCACCGGTGCCCGAGTACGGCTTGGCATCGGTGTGGCCGCTGATGCTGATCTTGTTCGGCACCGCTTTGATGGTGTCGGCCATGGCCAGCAGGATGTCTTCGAAGTACGGTTTCAGACGCGCACTGCCGGAGTCGAACATCGGGCGGTTTTCGGCGTCCATGATCTGGATGCGCAAACCGTCCTGCGTGATCTCGAACAGGATCTGGTCCTTGAATTTCTGCAGCTGCGGATTTTCATCGACCTTGTTCTGCAATTCTTGCAGCAACAGTTCCAGGCGTTCCTTCTCGACCTGCTCGGCCATGCCTTCGACCTGTTCGGTGTCGACAGTGACGCGGTCTGGCTGCGGCTGGGATTTCACCTCGGGGTTGAGGGTTTTCTCCGGCGCCAGGGTCGGGGAGCCGCCCAGATCGATGATGTACGGCGTGCCACTTTCGGTAAAGCCGACCGGGTCTTTGAAGTAACCGGCGATGGCGATCTTCTGTTCCGGTGTGGCGGTGGACAGCAGCCACAGCACCAGGAAGAACGCCATCATCGCCGTCGCGAAGTCAGCGAAGGCGATTTTCCAGGAGCCCCCGTGATGCCCGCCCGCGTATTTTTTTACGCGCTTGATGATTATCGGCTGGTTATTTTCCATGACTTAGCGACCGCGAACCGCTTGTTCCAGCTCAGCGAAGCTAGGACGGTGCGCCGGGTACAGAACCTTGCGACCGAACTCCACAGCCAGCGATGGCGGCATGCCGGACGCCGAAGCCACCAGCGAAGCCTTGATGGCCTCGTAGACGTTCAGCTCTTCCTTGGCATCGTGGGCCAGGGCATGGGCCAGCGGGCCGAAGAAGCCGTAGGCGGCGAGAATACCGAAGAAGGTACCGACCAGTGCCGCACCCACGTGCACGCCGATCATTTTCTGATCGCTTTCACCCAGGGAGGCCATGGTCACCACGATACCCAGTACCGCCGCGACGATACCGAAACCCGGCATCGCATCAGCAATACCGTTCACCGCGTGGGACGGGTGATCGAGGTCTTCCTTGAGGCTGGTCAGTTCCATGTCGAACAGGCCTTCCAGCTCATGGGGAGCCATGTTGCCGGACGACATGATGCGCAGGTAATCGCAGATGTACGCGGTCATGCGGTCATCTTTGAGCACCGCCGGGTACTTGGCGAAAATCGGGCTCGCGGCAGCATCTTCGATGTCGCCTTCGATGGCCATCATGCCTTCGCGGCGGCTCTTGTTGAGGATCTCGTAAATCAGGCCCAGCACTTCAAGGTAAAAAGTGTGGTTGAAGCGCGAGCTGAACATCCCGAAGGCTTTCTTCAGAACGTTTTTGACCATATGGCCAGGGTTGGCTTGCAGGAATGCGCCAAAGGCTGCGCCACCGATAATCATCACCTCGAAAGGCTGGATAAGGGCAGCAATCTTGCCGTGGGAGAGCACGTACCCGCCGAGCACGCTCGCGAATACGACAATGATGCCGAGAATTTTAGCCATAGGTAGGAGAGCACTTACTGAGTCGGGTTCAAGGTCATATTCGGAGGTCGAAAAATCTCTTCTTCTCCTTATCGGCAAAACTGCGCCAGACTATAGCCCGTTCAAGCGAAAAGCTAATTTAGCCTACTCCGGGCATAGGTAATGCAGACGAAGATTGCGTCCAACCATGGCTAACCAGACGAACATTCCCACTCAAAAACCAACGACACTCGAAGGCTGGGTCAAGCTTCTCGATGGCGTGCGCCTGCCGGTTCCGCAGGAAAGCCATGACCGTGTCTGCAGGGCCATCGCCGATAATCGCAGCTCGCTGCGTGATATCGCCGAACTGATGCAAGACAGCCCGGCCCTGGCCTTGAGCATCATTCGTGAAGCCAACCGCCATACCCACGGCAGCATGACCGAGCCTGCGGAAAACCTGGAAGTGGCGATCAATCGCCTCGGTTTGAAACGCACCGAAGAACTGCTCGCCCGCCTCCCCGCCGAACCCCAAATGCAGATCCCGCTTGCCTTGCGCCAGCTGCAATTGATCAGCCAGCACGCGACGCAACAGGCCAATGGTTTTTTTGCCAGTCGCCTGGCGCGGCTGTGGCAGGACATTCATTGGGGCAGTCTGCTGTTCCTCTCGCCGCTGTGGCCGATGGCGTTGACCTATCCGCAATTGCTCGAAGAATGGGAGCTGCGGGTCATCCACAAAGGCGAATCGGCGCGCAAGGTCGAAAAACAGTTGTTCGGCGTGCGCCTGCTGGATATTTGCCAGGCCCTGGTGACCATTTGGCGCCTGCCGGTGTGGGTGGAACAGGGCTATCGCCTGCTGCTGACCGAGCAGCGCGAACTGGTCAAAGTGCTGCGCATTGCCCGCGACAGCGATCATCCGTTGCGCCAGCAAAACCGCCTCGATGACGATCCGACCTTGCGCCGCTGGCTCAATCAGCCGGCCAATACCGTGCTGCTGGCCAACGGTCTGGCGCTGTCGGCGCAACAGGCGTGGGACAGCCCGCACAGCGAGCGCTGGCAATACCTGACCAGTCTTTACCTGCAAACGCCGATGGCCGACGTGCAGCAGCAGTTGCACCAACAGGCCGCCAACAGCGCCCGGCTGCATGCCATGCCGGACCTCTGGCACCCCGCCGTTTCGCTGCTCTGGCCGTTGGGCATGAACCGTGTCCACGCCGCCTTGCTGCCGGCCCCGGCGCCGACCACCGAAGACCTGGCAAAGTGGCGCAGCCAATGCGCCGAGTTGCTGGTGGAGCCAAGCCCGTTCACCAACGCGATGCACTTGACCACCTCCGCCCGGGACGCTTTGGTCGCGTGCGGCATGCGTCGGGTCATGATCTTGATGGCCGACCGCACGCACGCCAATCTGCGGGTGCATCAGGTTGCCGGTTTGCCCACAGAAACGGCGGGGCTGAATTTCGTGGTTAGCCAGAGCTCCGTGCTGCAACGTTTGCTCTCGCAGCAGGCTCAGGTGCGCCTGACACCAGCCAACACCGCGCAGTTCTCGGCGTTGCTGCCTGGCAACCTGCGTGCGCAGTTCCGTGGCGAACACTTGATCCTGCGCTCGCTGGTCAATAATGGTCGGGTGATCATGGTGGTGGTGGCGGATCAGGGCGGCGGGCCGTTCTCGGAAATCACCGTGCAAGCCTTTGGCAAAACCGCGCAGTGCATCGAGAAAGCCTTGAACACCTTTAGCCACCGCGGCCAATGACGCTGCGCTACAATCCACCCTTTTGTGCCCTGGAGACCTCACATGCCTGACTTCTCTGGCTTGCCGCTGGTGATCGAGCCGAGCGACTTGCTCCCTCGCCTCGAGGCCCGCAATCTGATTCTGGTGGACCTGACCAGCAGCGCCCGCTATGCCGAAGGGCATATTCCGGGCGCGCGTTTTGTCGATCCGAAACGCACTCAACTCGGTCAGGCACCTGCACCGGGGCTGATGCCGCCGCAAGCGGCACTTGAAGCGCTGTTTGGCGAGTTGGGCCACAACCCCGATGCGGTGTACGTGGTGTATGACGACGAAGGTGGCGGCTGGGCCGGGCGTTTTATCTGGCTGCTGGACGTTATCGGTCACCGTAAATACCACTACGTCGACGGCGGTCTGACGGCCTGGCTGGCAGAAGGTATGCCGATGTCGATCCAGATCCCGGCCCCCGCTGGCGGCCCGGTGAAGTTGACCCTGCACGACGAACCTACCGCGACCCGCGAGTACCTGCAAAGCCGTCTCGGCGCCGCCGACCTGGCGATCTGGGACGCGCGCGGGCCGCTGGAATACTCCGGCGAGAAAGTGCTGGCGGCCAAGGCCGGGCACATTCCGGGCGCCGTCAATTTCGAATGGACTGCGGGCATGGATCAGGCGCGCAACCTGCGCATCCGCACCGACATGCCGCAGATCCTCGAACAGCTAGGGATCAGCAAAGACAAAGAAGTCATTACCCACTGCCAGACTCACCACCGTTCTGGCTTCACTTATCTGGTGGCCAAATCCCTCGGTTATCCGCGGGTCAAAGGCTACGCCGGTTCCTGGGGCGAATGGGGCAACCACCCCGACACCCCCGTAGAGATTTAAGGTTTAAGGACAGTTAATGAACAAGCGTCTGTTTATCCTCAGCCAATACCTGCTGCCCCATCACTTGCTCTCGCGACTGGCCGGCTGCATTGCCGAATGCCGCGTGCGCTGGTTCAAGAACGCCTTTACCGCCTGGTTTGCCAAGCGTTATCAGGTGGACATGTCCCAAGCGCTGGTCGAAGACCTGACCGCCTACGAGCACTTCAACGCGTTCTTCACCCGTGCGCTGAAAGACGGCGCTCGTCCATTGGACGAAACCCCGGGCGCGATCCTCAGCCCAGCCGATGGCGCAGTCAGCCAGCTCGGCCCGATCGAACACGGTCGCGTGTTCCAGGCCAAGGGCCACAGCTTCAGCGTGCTGGAGTTGCTGGGCGGTGACGCAGCCAACGCCGCGCCATTCATGGGCGGTGATTTCGCCACGATTTACCTGTCGCCGAAGGACTACCACCGCGTGCACATGCCGCTGGCCGGCACCCTGCGCGAGATGGTCTACATCCCGGGCCGGATTTTCTCGGTCAACCAGACCACTGCCGAAAACGTCCCGGAGCTGTTTGCCCGCAACGAGCGTGTGGCGTGCATTTTCGACACCGAGCGTGGGCCGATGGCCGTGGTGCTGGTGGGCGCGATGATCGTTGCATCGATCGAAACCGTCTGGGCCGGGCTGGTCACACCGCCGAAACGCGAACTGAAAACCTTCCGCTACGACGAAGCCGCCCGCGCGCCGATCCATCTGGAGAAAGGTGCGGAACTGGGTCGCTTCAAACTGGGTTCGACCGCTGTCGTGCTGTTCGGCCCAGACCAGGTCAAGTGGGCTGAAGAACTGGCAGCCGGTTCGCCGGTGCAGATGGGCCAGGGCATGGGCCTGCCAAACGCCTGATCCGCTGATCCGCCCTGTCGAGCGACTTCGACAGGGCGGATACCCTTCGGTGGCGACCCGCTCTGGTTGTCCCGCGCTGATGGACATAGCTGCTACAGTCAGGTCATTCACTGCCCATTGACCGGCTGGAGTTTTTCCACGGCATGAATGAGACCAGTCCCCATCTGCTGCTAAGCGCCCCCGTCCCCGCGCAACTGCGCCTGACTTTCTGCGAAGCCACTCCGCGCGACCTCAAGCGCTGGATCGCCGCCCTGCCCAAAGCCAACATCGGCGAAACCGCCCGCCAGCTCTATCAAGCCCTGGGCGAACTCAACCAACTGCTGACCCCGAGTGCCAACCGCCTGCCCATGCTCGAGTTGCTCAGGCCCGAGGTGTATTACGTCTGCAAACACCTGGAGCGGCATTTCCTGCACCAGGCGATTGTCCTCGACGAACGTTCGCGCAAGATCGCCAATCTCTGCCAGGCCCTGCAAGGTCATTTGGCGATCGGCTACAAACAGATCGTCATCCGTATCTCGCCGCGTTTCAGCAAGGACCGTGCGCCGTTGCTGGCGCAAGCGTTGCAACGGGCAATTCATTGCCTGAACGGCCAGTTGATCCGCGCCACTCAGCTCTACTGCCCGGTGCCGGACGGTGTGTGGCTGGAGTTGCATCAGCTGTACCGGATCGGCTGCGAACATCGACTGCAACACCTGAGCCTGCGCGATGAGCTGGCCAGCCAGACGCCCTCCCTGAGCATCGAACAGACTTACGCCGCCGCCCTGCTGCTGGGTGCGTCACGCTGCAATCAATTGCGCCAGAACCAGATCGCTCGCCTCGCCGAAGCGCTGGAAGCCTGGAGTCACCGGGTCAAACTACAGGCGGATGGACTGTTCGCCATCGCCCCGGACCTCGATACCGGCCCGCGTTACCGCGGCAAGTTCCGGGCCGAGCAGCAGGCCGATTTGCTGGGGATTGATCCGCAGCCACTGGTCGACGCCATCGAAACACACTTGCAAGGTATTAAAGGCGACTTGCCCGTGCCGACAGGCCTTAGCGTGGACACGCTGCAACACCTGCACGCGGCCTGGGGACAAGCGTCCGAGCGCAGTTTTCAGCGAACGGCCGGTCAAGGTACGTTGACCCTGTGCGTGGGGATGAGCGCACTGCACTTTTATCTCGGCGGGCAGCGCTCATTCAGCGACCTGTTGAAAAACCCTGGCAACCGGCTCGCGCAGTTTTCGGCAATGCCTGCGGCCAGTCGGGACAGCGACCCTTGGCATCAGGCGTTCGATGCCGCATCACAGGGCACGGGCGATGCCTTGCTGCCCTACGAGGAAATTGAATACCCGCAACTGCAAAACGACGACAGCCAAGAGGCCGACAGCAACCGGCATTTTCCGACCTATGCCCTGCCCGTCATCAATCACAGCCCCGGTGGTTATTGCCTGGCCTGGCCCAACGCGGTGCCCGCCGAGCTACAGGCCGGGGAAATGGTCGGGATCGAGGATTCAGTCAATAAAGGCTGGAGCATTGCGGTCGTGCGCTGGATTCGCCAAGTGCGCGGTGGCGGTACGCAGATGGGCATCGAGCTGGTCGCGCCCTTCGCCGAGCCTTGCGGGCTGCAATTGGTGCGCAACAGTGATGACCACAGCCATTACTTGCGTGGCTTGTTGCTGCCGCAAATCAGCGCCATCGACCTGCCCGCCACCGTGCTCGCCCCGCGTTTACCGTTTCAGGAAGGCAACAAGGTACTGATCAACACCAACGGCCAGGAACGCCGGGCCGGGCTGGATCGGCGGGTGGCGAGCACCAACAGTTTTAATCAGTTTGCTTATCGGTCGCTGGAAGCGAGCAGAAACGACAACGCCGCGGGGAGCGGCGTTGAGGAGGTGTTTGATTCGTTGTGGCCTTCGCTTTGAGTGCGGCCTGAAGGACCGCGGCGCGTCCTTCGCGAGCAGGCTCGCTCCCACAATAGATCACTGGCGTTCACGAGTGGTGTGTTCACAGCAGATCAAATGTGGGAGCGAGCCTGCTCGCGAAGAGGCCCGATCACGCAAGCGAGAAATCAGAGCTGCCCGTCGCGATCGCGGAAACCCAACAGGTACAGCACGCCATCCAGCCCAAGCGTGGAAATCGCCTGCTTCGCCGACTGCTTCACCAACGGCTTGGCGCGGAACGCCACGCCCAACCCGGCAATCGCCAGCATCGGCAGATCGTTGGCGCCGTCGCCGACCGCGATGGTCTGCTCCAGACGCAAACCTTCTTTATGCGCCAGCTCGCGCAGTAGATCCGCCTTGCGCTGCGCATCGACAATCGGCTCGACCGCCACACCGGTGACCTTGCCGTCGACCACTTCCAGTTCGTTGGCAAATACGTAGTCAATGCCCAGCTTGGCCTGCAATTGCTTGGCGAAGTAGGTGAAGCCACCCGACAGAATCGCGGTCTTGTAACCCAGGCGCTTGAGTTCGGCGAACAGGGTTTCGGCCCCTTCGGTCAGGCGCAGGGACGCACCAATCGAATCCAGCACGCTGACGTCCAGGCCTTTGAGCAAGGCCAGACGCTCTTTGAAGCTCGCGCGGAAGTCCAGCTCGCCGGCCATCGCCCGCTCGGTGATTTCAGACACCTGATCGCCCACGCCAGCCGCCTTGGCCAATTCGTCAATGACTTCGGCTTCGATCAGGGTCGAGTCCATGTCGAACACCGCCAGGCGACGGTTGCGACGGAACAGCGAGTCTTCCTGAAAGGCGATGTCGACGTTCAGTTCCTGCGCAACGCTGAGGAACTCGGCCCGCAACGCCTGCGGATCAGCCGCTTCGCCACGCACGGAAAACTCGATGCAGCCCTTGCCCTTGTCGGCTGGAGTGTCCAGCGGCATGCGGCCGGACAAGCGATCGATGTGATCGATGTTCAGGCCATATTTGGCGGTGATCGAGCTCACGGCCTGCAATTGCCCGGCGGTCACTTTGCGGGTCAATAGCGTCACGATGTGGCGCTTTTTGCCCTGATTGCCGACCCACTGCTGGTAATCCTCTTCGGACACCGGCGTGAAACGCACCTGCTGGTCGAGCTCGTAGCCCTTGAACAGGATGTCCTTGAGCACCGATTTGCCTTGCTCGGTATCCGGAATTTCAACCAGGATGCCGAACGACAGGGTGTCGTGGATCACCGCCTGACCGATGTCGAGAATGTTCACACCACCCTGGGCCAGAACGCCGGTAATGGCCGCAGTCAGACCCGGACGGTCGACTCCCGTGATGTTTATCAGAACGATTTCGCGCAAGGCGCACCCCCGCAAGTGGAAAAAAACCGCATTCTACCCACTTTCAGTGACCATCGGGCACCGTGAGCGCTTTGCCGGTCTAGGGCCTGTCGCTATACTGCGCGTCAACTTCACGGACAAAAGAGCCGAGCTCAAGTGAACCGGCCCACGCCAGTAAAAACCGATAACTTCTTTCTGCTGATCTTCCGGGCACTGCGCCATCGCCGTGTACCGATTGCATTGCGCATCGCCAGCCATAACGTGATCCTGGTCGCTCTGGCCCTGGTGATCTACGCCTGCGTGATGGGTTTGCAGTTCAAGCAGGCCATGCACGAGCAGGCTGATGCGCTGGGCGAAAGCCTGACCACGCAGACCGCCACGTCCGCCACGGAGCTGTTGGTGTCCAACGACATCCTCAGCCTCAACGTGCTGCTCAACAACCTGACCAAGAATAAACTGGTGGCCCACGCCGCCATTTATAGCGTGGATAACCGCATCCTCGCCGAAGCCGGTCAGCGCCCCAAGCACAGCCTGTTGGGCGAAGCCGAGGGCATGTACCAGAGCAAGATCACGTTCCAGGACGTGACCGCCGGGCAACTGCGCATCAGCCTGGACATGGATCAGTTCCAGCAGCCGATGACCATCAGCCTGCAAAGCATGGGCATTTTGAGTGCGATTCTGCTCGCCCTGTCCCTGGCCTTGAGCCTGCGACTGGGTCGGCATATCTCCACGCCACTGCTGCAATTGCGCGTGTGGCTGCGCAATATCGACGAATACACCCCGGCCACCGAGCGCCAGGATGAAATCGGCGACCTTGCCCGTCAGCTGCACGCCAATTTCGCGCCGGAGCCCGCCGAACCAGAGCCTGCGCCAGAGCCCGAGTACGACGACAGCGACTACGAAGACGCGGACGACAACGAGCCGTCCTTCGAAGTGCGCAACTTGCGTGACCCGAGTTTCGACGAAACCAAGCCTGTGGCAGCCCTCAAACCGGCGCCACGGCACATTGTCAGCACCGCTGAAGACGATGACGACGATGACGCGTTTGCCGATCTGCGTGACGAGTCCGCCGCCAGCGCGCCGAAACCGGTCGCAAAACCGGTGATCTCGAACGTGCCGCAACACAGTGCAGTCCTGGCCGTGCAACTGGGCGCCCAGGATCAACTGCGTCGCCTGCCTCGCACACGCCTGGAAGAATTGCTGAAGCGCTATCGCGACTGCCTCGATCAGGCCGCTTCGCTCTACCAGAGTGAACTGCATACCCTGAACGATGGCAGCACGCTGATGCTGTTCCACACCGAAGACAGCGGCGACGACTACCTGACCAACGCCATCTGCTGCGGTGAGCTGCTGCGGGCCCTGGGCCATCAATTGCAGATCGAAGTCGCGGACAGCGGCATCACCCTGCAATTGCAGCTGGGCCTGACGCTGGGCGAGGAATTGTTCGGTATGAGTCAGATCGACTTGCTGCTGACCGAATCCGCTCAGGACGCCCTGGCCCTGTCGCAACACAGCCGCAACCTGCTGCTGGTGGAGCGCAAGATCAGTGACGATGCGCTGATCCGTCAGCGTGCACGGATTCGTCCGATTGCCAGCCCTGAGGGCGCTTGCTGCGTGGAGCGGTTGATGGAGCCTTATCCATCGATGCTGGAGCGGCAGTTGGCGCGGATGCATGAACGTCGGGCGTAAGCACTAGCCGAGATGCAAAAGAAACCCGCAGATGAGTGATCATCTGCGGGTTTTTTGTTGTCTGTTCTGGCCCCTTCGCGAGCAGGCTCGCTCCCACAGGGATCGTCTGTGGACACAGATTCTGTGGTCATCAGAGATCCACTGTGGGAGCGAGCCTGCTCGCGAAAGGGCCCTCAGCAGCACCGAAGACCTCCAGCCTGCAGAAACAACAAAGCCCGCACAAGGCGGGCTTTGTCTTGGATCAGTCCAGGCTCAGAACCTGAACACTTCCATATCGGTCCGGATCGGCGAAGCCATCGGGATCTTCGGTTGTTTCTCTTGCTCTGCCGCCGGAGCCACAGGCTTGGCAGCCGGTTTCTTTGGCGCTTCAGCAATCGGCGGCTGATTAGCCAATGGCTTCAACGCCACCGACAATTGCTCCGCCAGACGCTGCAACAGCACACCCTGAGCCTGAACCTGCGCCGCTGTACCGCCCGCGTGCTGTTCCTGCAGATGAATGATGCGGTTATCGCGAACCTGGCCACGACGGTCGATCAAACGCCATTGCGCATCGAGGATGGCCGGTTGCGACTCACCGGAGTCCAGGCGCGTAATCGTCAGCAGCACTTGAACATCCGGCGTGAAGCCGAGGGTCGCAGGCGCCAGCACAACGCGCTGACTGTCCAGACGACCGGCCACCTGACGCAGCAACAACTGATCGATGTCCGAAGACAAGCTCCCGGCCCAACGACCGTCGGTCGACGCCTGAAGGCTGCCATCGGGCTGACGCTGCAACAGGGTTTCGCGTTGCAGGTAATCAGCAACAGTTACCGGGCCCAACAATACCGCCATGCCCGCGCTTTGCGCAGGCGCAACCGGACTTCCGCTGTCCAGTTGATACAGCGACACCGGCTGGTGAACGCTGCAACCCGCCAGGCCTAAAACGCCAGCGAGCATCAAAATAAAAGGAAGGCGCAGAGCAGTCATCGTCCCATCCAGGTGGCCGCCACAAGGCTGACCACAGTGAAAATACTCAATAAATATGAAGAACGCTCGGCCACGCCGGCGCTTGAAAGGCCATATCATCCGTGAATATGCGTTCCGACTCCAGCGCCA
This sequence comes from Pseudomonas sp. GW821-FHT10C09, assembly GCF_059415465.1. Lineage (NCBI taxonomy): Bacteria > Pseudomonadati > Pseudomonadota > Gammaproteobacteria > Pseudomonadales > Pseudomonadaceae > Pseudomonas > Pseudomonas sp. GW821-FHT10C09. The sequence continues at coordinate 165,892 of NZ_JBWKNG010000011.1, read as the reverse complement.
ATGCGTCGATCTACGCGTTAAATCGTAGATCGAGCGCTCTAGGACGCTTAATTGAGGTTTTCGACGAGCAGCGCATCTACCCTCTGGAAGCCACGTGGCAATTTGTTACCACGACGTCCACGCTCACCTTTGTAGTGTTCAAGGTCGTCTGCTTTCAGTGACAAGGTACGTTTCCCGGCCTGCAGCACCAAAGTGGCACCCTCCGGCAGCACAGCGATGTCCGTGACATATTCTTCGCGATTGGCCACACGCTCACCGGTGATGCCGATGATCTTGTTGCCTTTGCCCTTACCTAATTGTGGCAGGTCGCTGATCTTGAAGATCAGCAGGCGACCTTCGGTCGTGACCGAGGCCAGCCAGTTGCTCTCGCGATCCGCCACCGGGCGCGGAAGTATGACTTTCGAGTTGCTCGGCAGGCTCAGCAACGCCTTGCCGGCCTTGTTCTTGGCCTGGAAATCTTCACCTTTGACCACGAATCCATAGCCGGCGTCGGAGGCGATCACGTACAGCGAATCGTCTTCCGGCATCAACACGCATTCGAAGCTCGCACCTGGCGGTGGCGTCAGACGACCGGTCAGCGGTTCGCCCTGGCCACGGGCCGATGGCAACGTGTGCGCCGCCACCGAATAACTGCGACCGGTGGAGTCGATAAACACTGCAAACTGGTTGGAGCGCCCGGCCGCCAGGGCCTTGAAACCGTCCCCGGCCTTGTAGGAAAGCCCGGTGGCGTCGATTTCGTGACCTTTGGCAGAGCGGACCCAGCCTTTTTCCGACAGCACGACCGTCACTTTCTCGTTCGGCAGCAGGTCGTGTTCGGTCAGGGCCTTGGCCTCGGCGCGCTCGACAATCGGCGAACGACGGTCGTCGCCATAGGTTTCGGCGTCCTTGATCAGCTCGGTTCGCACCAGTTTTTTCAGCTTGGCTTCGCTGCTCAGCAGCGCTTGCAGCTTGGCTTGTTCCTTGAGCAGTTCATCCTGCTCGGCACGCAGCTTCATCTCTTCCAGTCGCGCCAACTGACGCAAACGGGTGTCGAGGATGTAGTCGGCCTGGATTTCGCTCAGGGCGAAACGCGCGATCAGGGCTGCTTTTGGATGTTCCTCGGTACGGATGATATGAATCACTTCATCCAGGTTGAGGTAAGCGATCAACAAACCGTCCAACAGGTGCAAGCGACGCTCGACCTTATCGAGGCGGAATTGCAGGCGGCGACGCACGGTCTGCACACGGAATTCCAGCCACTCGACCAGCAGCGCCCGCAGGTTTTTCAGCTGCGGCTTGCCGTCCAGGCCGATGATGTTGATGTTGACCCGGTAGCTCGACTCCAGCTCGGTGCTGGCGAACAAGTGCGTCATCAGTGCATCGTGGTCAAAGTTTTTGCGCGCGCCGGGAATGATCACGATGCGGCACGGGTTTTCGTGGTCGGACTCGTCGCGCAGGTCAGCGATCTGCGGGGCCTTGGACGGTTTGGCCTGCATCATCGCGGCGATCTGTTCCAGCACCTTGGCACCGGACACTTGGTGCGGCAGCGCGGTGACAATGATGTCGCCGTCTTCGATGTGGTACACGGCGCGCATGCGCACCGAGCCCTTGCCGGTTTCGTACATTTTCAGCAGGTCGGCGCGCGGGGTGATGATTTCCGCTTCGGTCGGGTAATCCGGGCCCTGGATGTGTTCACAGAGCTGTTCGACCGTGGCTTTGGGCTCATCGAGCAAACGCACGCACGCCGTCGCGACTTCGCGCAGGTTGTGCGGCGGCACGTCGGTGGCCATGCCCACGGCGATGCCGGTGGTGCCGTTGAGCAGGATGTTCGGCAAACGTGCCGGCAACACCAGCGGCTCGTCGAGGGTGCCGTCGAAGTTCGGGCCCCAGTCCGCGGTGCCCTGGCCCAATTCACTGAGCAGCACTTCGGAATAACGCGACAGCCGTGCTTCGGTGTAACGCATGGCGGCGAAGGACTTGGGATCATCCGGCGCACCCCAGTTACCCTGACCGTCGACCAGCGTGTAGCGGTAGCTGAACGGCTGGGCCATCAGGACCATGGCTTCGTAGCAGGCCGAGTCGCCGTGCGGGTGGAACTTGCCGAGCACGTCACCGACGGTACGCGCCGATTTCTTGTGCTTGGAATCGGCGTCCAGCCCCAACTCGCTCATCGCGTAGATGATGCGTCGCTGTACCGGTTTCAGGCCGTCGCCGATATGCGGCAAGGCACGGTCCATGATCACGTACATGGAGTAGTTGAGGTAGGCATTTTCGGTGAAGTCAGCCAGTGACCGGCGTTCTACACCGTCCAGGCTGAGATCAAGGGAGTCGCTCATGCGGGCCTCATCGGTTCGTTGTCTGGCGCAGCAGCATGGTGCCACCGCGCTGGGTAAATTCAAGTTTGTTCAGTGCGCTCATGCCGAGCAGCACCTGTTTGCCTTCCAGGCCGGGTGCGACCAGCGCGCGAACATCACGCAACACAATGTCGCCCAGCTGCAGCCGGTCGATGCGGGTTCGATAGCCCTCGCTCAGACCATTGGCCGTGCTCAGGGTCACCCCGAAGCCTTGTTCCAGTTTCAATCCCTCGGCCACACTGGCCGGAATCGACACGTCCGTCGCCCCGGTATCGAGCATGAAATCCACCGGGTGGCCGTTGATCGCACCGCTGGCGACAAAATGCCCTTGGCCGTTGCTGACCAGTTTCACTTCGATAAACCCGTCACCCTGTTCGGAACTGACCACCACATTCGGGTTTTGCTGCCGCTCTTCCCACTGGCCGAAAAACCGCGTGGCCAGAAACAGTGCCGCGCACCAGGCCAGCACCATCAATACTCGACCGGCGCGCTTGCCCGGCGGTTGTTGACTCACGGCTTCGCGCTCCAGCCACCTTCAGGCGCGACGAAGCGCCAGACAACCGGGCGGACTTCGCCATCGGCACGGGGCCCGAAATTGTTGTCGACGCCGATCCAGGCACCGTCAGCGTCAATGATCAACGCCTCTTCCAGCCCATAATTTTGCGAATAACGACGGTTTTCCTGCAACAACTCGGCCGCATACGACCAGCAGCGTTCGACCTTGGCCGTCTGCGGGTCACGGCGACAAATCTGATAGGCGTTGCGTTCAAGGGTAAACAACTTGCCGTTGAACAATGACAGGTCAGAGAAATCCCGGTTGACCGGTCTGGCATGAGGGAACTGCGGCGGCTGCATTTCCATCCCCGCTTCGCTCAACAGCACACAGCCACCGTCGCAATCCCAAACGGTCTGTTTACGCTTGATCGTCAACAAACCGCGGCTTTGACGTTCGGCAGCGAACCATATCTGATCACCCGCAGGATTGATCACCAGGCCCTCGAACAGCGCATTGAACTGCAACAGCATGCCGCTGGCCCGCGCTTCGCGAACCAGCATCGGCGAGATTTTCAGCCAGCTCGCCGGCCCAGTGGGAGGCACCAGGAGGACGGCCGCATGACCTTCGCTGACGATGTAGCGATTGCCGGCGCTGTCGCAGGTAATGCCCTCAAAATCCAGATCGCCGCCCCGCACGAATGACGCCACCCAGGTTCGCGAACGCAAACCCCAAGGCAAACCGGTGTCCGGCACCGGCGGTACGCCGATGCCCACGGTTTCGGCCTGCCAGGTCGGGTTGCTGGTATCGAGGCGGTAGATTTGATCATCGTCGCGATCAGAGACCGTCCACAAGTCCTTGCCGCATTGGGCCAGCCCCGACAGGTTGCCACCGCGCATACCGTCAACCGGATGCTCGGAGATCACGCGCAATTCTGGTGCCGGTTCAGCCAAGGCCAGAACCGGGGTCAGAAGTAACGCACACGCCAGGGCAAAGCCAAGCCGCATCAACCAAGAACCTCGGCCAGGTTGCCCTTGGATTCCAGCCAGGACTTGCGGTCACCGGCGCGTTTCTTCGCCAGCAGCATATCCATCATTTCCGAAGTGGCTTCGAAGTCTTCCAGCGTCAGTTGCACCAGGCGCCGAGTGTTCGGGTCCATGGTGGTTTCACGCAGCTGCGGCGGGTTCATTTCACCCAGGCCTTTAAATCGGGTGACCTGCGGCTTGCCGCGTTTCTTCTCGGCGACCAGTCGATCGAGAATGCCATCACGCTCGGCTTCGTCCAGGGCGTAGTAAATCTCCTTGCCCAAGTCGATGCGGTACAGCGGCGGCATTGCGACGTAGACGTGACCGGCATCCACCAACGGGCGGAAATGCTGGACGAACAAGGCGCACAGCAGCGTGGCAATGTGCAGACCGTCGGAGTCGGCGTCGGCAAGGATGCAGATCTTGCCGTAACGCAGCTGCGCGATGTCCGCCGAGCCCGGATCGACACCGATGGCCACGGCGATGTTGTGCACTTCCTGGCTGGCCAGCACTTCGCTGCCATCGACTTCCCAGGTGTTCAGGATCTTGCCGCGCAACGGCAGGATCGCTTGAAACTCTTTGTCCCGCGCTTGCTTGGCGGAACCGCCGGCGGAATCACCTTCCACCAGGAACAGCTCGGAACGCATCGGGTCCTGCCCGGCGCAATCGGCCAGTTTGCCCGGCAGCGCCGGCCCTGCGGTGATGCGCTTGCGCTCGACCTTCTTGCTCGCCTTGAGGCGGCGGCCGGCGTTGTTGATCGCCAATTCCGCCAGGAGCATGCCGGTTTCCGGGTTGGCGTTGAGCCACAGGCTGAACGCGTCCTTGACCACACCGGAGACGAAGGCCGCCGCTTCACGGGACGACAAACGCTCTTTGGTCTGGCCGGAGAATTGTGGCTCCTGCATTTTCATCGACAGCACGAAGGCGATGCGTTCCCAGACGTCTTCCGGCGCCAGCTTCACGCCGCGTGGCAGCAGACTGCGGAACTCACAGAATTCGCGCATCGCATCGAGCAAACCCTGACGCAGGCCGTTGACGTGAGTACCGCCCTGGGCCGTCGGGATCAGGTTGACGTAGCTTTCCTGCACGCTGTCGCCACCTTCCGGCAACCACAGCAACGCCCAATCAACCGCTTCTTTATTACCGGCGAGGCTGCCGCAGAACGGCTCGTCCGGCAGACGTTCGAAGCCGTTGACCGCATCCACCAGGTAGGAACGCAGGCCATCTTCGTAATGCCATTCGACTTTTTCGCCGGTGGCCTTGTCTTCAAAACTGACCAGCAGCCCCGGGCACAGAACGGCCTTGGCCTTGAGCACGTGCTTGAGGCGGCTGATGGAGAATTTCGGCGAATCGAAGTACTTCGGGTCCGGCGCGAAGAACACGCTGGTACCGGTGTTGCGCTTGCCGACGGTGCCAATGACTTCCAGTTCGGTTTTCTTGTAACCGTCGGCGAAGGTCATCTGGTATTCGTTGCCGTCACGCTTTACGCGCACCCGGACTTCGTTCGACAAGGCGTTGACCACGGAAATACCCACCCCGTGCAGACCGCCGGAGAACTGGTAGTTCTTGTTGGAAAACTTGCCGCCCGCATGAAGCTTGGTGAGGATCAGTTCGACTCCGGACACGCCCTCTTCCGGGTGAATGTCCACCGGCATGCCACGGCCGTCATCGCTGACTTCCAGGGAGTGATCGGCGTGCAGGATGACCTGCACCGACGTCGCATGCCCGGCCAAGGCTTCGTCGACACTGTTGTCGATGACTTCCTGGGCAAGGTGGTTCGGCCGACTGGTGTCGGTGTACATGCCGGGGCGTTTACGCACCGGGTCGAGGCCCGAGAGGACTTCGATGGCGTCTGCGTTATAAGAGCTAGCGCTGGGAGTGGCCATGGGGTCTCGTCGTCAAATGTTCGTGAAATAGAGGCGACGGTTCACAGTGCTGTGAAATCGATCGCCTGATACAAATCTGCGCCGATACCGGCAAAACTCAGCATCGCCGGCAATTGCGTGGCAAAACCCTGGAAACTATGGTCGCCGCCGGCCTGGATGCGCAAGGCACAGCCCCGGTAATACTGCTGGGCGAGGCGATAGTCCAGCGTTTCGTCACCGGTCTGCAACCACACCTGATACCGCTGCGGGTCCCGGGGCGCCGGCACTTCCAGCTCGGCCAGGGCCGTCACGTGGTCGTGGGTCAATTCCCAGGCCTCATCGGTATACAGGTTTTTCTGCGTTCCCAGGTACCCGTCGAACATCCGGTGCGGACTGACGGCCGGGTTGATCAGCAAAGCCTTGAGGCCATGACGCTCGGCCAAGTGAGTCGCATAGTAGCCGCCGAGTGAGCTGCCGACCAGCAGTGGCCGCCCCAGCTCTTCAATCGCCTGTTCCAGCTGACCGATGGCCTCGCGCGGGTGGTGATGCAAGGCGGGTACGCGCAGTTGATCGCTCAGGCCGAGTCGGTCCATCACCTGCATCAACTGCGTGGCCTTTTTCGACGAAGGCGCGCTGTTGAAACCGTGGATATAAAGGATCGAACCAGACATTTGAGCTCCCTGTGCGTCGGGTAAAGAGGCGCAGTTTACAGGGAGTCGGGGGGATCGGGGATATCTGCTGGAATTGGGTCGACTTTGCGGACGCCTTCGCGAGCAGGCTCGCTCCCACATTGGAATGCGCCCCCTGTGGGAGCGAGCCTGCTCGCGAAGGCCGCGACGCGGTCGTACTGGATACTCAGTAACCGTCAGAGCCGTAATCAACCTGAAAATCAAACCCGGTGACCCGTTCGACACCGGTTTCAATCTGCCCATCCGGCAACAACCGCAACCAGCGATACCCCGGCGCCTGCTCCCCGACCTTGAAATCATCACTGCCCGGCTCGAACTGAATGCAGGTCGACGGCGAGGCAATTAGTCGAACGCCGTTACGCACCTGGTCGATTTCCTGATGCACATGCCCCCATAAAACCGCCCGCACCTGCGGAAAACGATCCAGCACTGCAAACAGCGCCTCAGGATTGCGCAACCCGATCGGCTCCATCCACGCACAGCCAATCGACACCGGGTGATGGTGAAAACACACCAGATGATGCCGCTCCGGCGCCTCACTCAATGATCGAGCCAGCAACTGCAACTGCTCATCCTGCAAAAACCCCGGCACCGAACCCGGCACGGCGGAATCAAGCAAGGTGACTCGCCAGTTGCCAACATCCACTACCGGTTCCAGCAATGCGCTTTGCACCGCCGCCTCGGCCATGATGTGTGGCTCATCGTGATTGCCGGGAATCCAGCGCGCCGGCGCATCGAGCTGGCCGGTCATGTCGCGAAACTGCTGGTAGGACTCCAGCGTCCCGTCCTGGGACAGATCGCCACTGGCAATGATCAGGTCGATCTGCGGCTGCTGAGCCTGCACCAGCTCGATGACTTTTTGCAGGCTGTCCCGCGTGTTCATGCCCAGCAACGTGCCGTCCGCTTCGGCGAACAGGTGGCTGTCGGAGAGTTGCACCAGCAACGCCGAATCGGCGGTGGTCAATGTGGATACGCTCGGCAAGGCGTTCTCCCAGGGCTGAATCACGGGGGTGGATAGGTGCCGCAATTATGCTGGGGGACGCTCAAAAGAGGAAACCTGTGAACCTGACGCAGTTCACAACTACCGCACAACAGCGTACTCGTGGCCGCAGGCCAGGCAATGGCTCAGCCATTCGCCCAGAAACATATTCAACTGGGCCTTTTCATCCGGTTGGTGCATCGAGGCGTTCGGGTAAGGATAGATGCCGCGAAAACGTCGTGCATGTTCGGCGCTGACCACTTCGGCCATGCAGGCGTCGTGGTAGACCTGCACTTCCAGTTGCGGAATTGGCAGCCACGGCAGGCTGTGCTCCTGGCGCACTTGCAGGGTCGTGGTGTACGGACAGACCTGCAGCACTTCCAGCGCCAGCACGCCGAGCATCTGTTCGCCATGCGTCACGGCAATGCGCCGCGCCGCCGGCTCGTCGCGCATGTCCGGCAGCAGTCGCATCAAGCGCGCGTAGTTCGCCTCGCAGGAAGCTTGCAGCCCCGCAAGGTCCACCCGATAGCGATCGCGCAGCTTGTTTACGACCATAACCCCCTCACTTCAGCGCGGTTTAAAGCTAACCATTGCAAGGCAATGATGCTGGCCGCGTTGGCAATTCGTCCGTCACGCACGGCTTGCAAGGCATCTTCTAACGCCCAGACCGTGACGCGGATATCTTCAGCTTCTTCCTCCAGCCCATGCAGGCCGCCAACCCCATTCGTGTCGCAACGCCCCAGGAACAGGTGCACGAATTCATTGCTGCCGCCCGGCGACGGGAAATATTTGAGCATCGGCCAGAGCGCCCCGAACACAAGCCCAGCTTCCTCCTGCCCTTCGCGGTGAGCAACTTCTTCCGGCACTTCTTCCTTGTCGATCAGACCAGCGACCAGTTCGATCAACCAGGGGTTGTCGGTCTTGCCCATGGCGCCGACGCGAAACTGCTCGATCAACACCACTTCGTCGCGCTGGGGATCGTAAGGCAGCACGCACACTGCATCGTGGCGTACGAACACTTCACGATTGATTTCGCGACTCATGCCGCCGGCGAACAACTCGTGGCGCAAGTGCACACGGTCGAGCTTGTAAAAGCCCTCGTAGCACTTTTCGCGCCGAACGATATCAACGGCGGTCGGAATGGCGTTGGCAAAATCAGTCATGACAATCCTCTTTACTGCAAATCCGTTACGAGGCTCCTGTTGGTGACTTGCAACCTCGACTTCGCGCCATCCTAACGCGCCTGCGACATTTGATGCAGCCCCTTTCCCGTCAGCGGGATAGACGGTGAGGGCGAAACCAACTCTAATTAGCTTAGTGGCGAACTGACTGCTTCGTTGAGAGTCGAAGCGGATAACTTTTTGCCTTTCCCTGTTTTACAAAGGACGCCCATGTCGCTTTTTAAAATTGCCTCCGTGGCCGCAATCGCCCTGACGCTGGGCGCCTGCCAGAGTCTGTTTCAGCCCAACTACCGGGCGCCGCTGGAAACCACCCGCGACGCTACCGAAACCCTGAAACCGGGCTGCACCACTCCCGATTGCCCGCTGGTGAACATCGATACACTGCGCTTCCCTGCCGAACCGCAGCTTGACGGCATCGTCGAAAAACGCCTGCTGCAAATGACCCGCACCACACCGGACGCCCCGGTGGCACCGACACTGACGGCCTATCGCGATGAGTTTTTGCGCACCGCCGGTCCGCGCTACAGCAGTTACTTGCAAGCCAAGGTACGTGAGCAGCATGACGGCTTGGTGATCGTTGAATTTTCCAGCTATCTGGACACCGGCGGCGCCCATGGCACCCCGGGTCGCAGCTTTATCAACTATTCACGCCAGCAGCACAAAGTGCTGACGCTGTCGGACATGTTGGTTCCGGGTCAGGAAGAGGCGTTCTGGAAAGCCGCACAAGTCGCGCACAACAGCTGGCTGATCAGCACCAAGCTCGATCAGGAACCGGAGTTCGTGAAGAGCTGGCCGTTCCAGAAAACCCAGAACGTGGCGCTGACCTACGGCGGGGTGATCCTCAAGTACGAAACCAGCACCATCGCGCCTTACGCGCTGGGCCATGTCGAACTGAAGATCCCCTACCCACGCCTGAATGGCATCATCAAGCCCGAGCTGTTTCCCGGCCGTAACTGAAGGCCCGGCCCAGCACCAGCTGCAGCAGCCCTGCCAGAATCAACGACGGCAGGGTTGCGCCGATGTCCGGATACAGATTGGCCAGCAAGTGATAGGTGCTCACCCCGCCCAGCCAGGCGAGCAATGCCGGCCAGTGCAACGCGGCTGACGCCACTTGAGCCGAACGCTTGCGCAGGATGAAGTGATCCACCAGCACCACGCCGAACAGCGGCGCAAACACCGAACCGATCAACAGCAGGAAGTTCTGGTACTGGGCCAATGGCGCCAGGCACGCGATCAGTGTGCAAATCACGCCGATGGCCAAGGCCAGATGCTCGACCTTCAGACGCAACAGAATCCCGCTGGAGACAGCCGCCGAGTGAATGTCGGCGAAGGCGTTTTCCGACTCATCCAACAGGATCAGCAGCAACGGAATGCCAAGACCCGCACCGGCCAGCGCCAGCAACAAGGCATTCACTTCACCGCTCGGCGCGAACGCCAGGGTGTAGGCCACGCCCAGGCTCATCAGCCAGAAATTACCGATAAAGAAGCCCAGCGCGGTGCCGCCGAAGACGTTTTTCGCACGCTTGCCGAAACGCGAGTAGTCGGCAATCAGCGGCAGCCACGACAGCGGCATCGCGATAGCAATGTCGAAGCCCACGGCGAACGGCATCGAACCATCACCGGCCTGCGCCCACAAAGCGCCCAGATCGGCTTTGGCGAACAGGTTCCAGGTCAGCCAGATGCACGCCGCCAGCAACAGCCAGATTCCCCACTTGCGCAGGATCTGTCGCACGAATGTCAGAGGACCGCTGACGGCCAGCAAGGTCGCCAAACCACCGAAGAAAACTGTCCAGAGCAGCGGATTCGACAGCAGGCTGCCTTCGCTGAATGCACGCGCGCCGAGCAGGCTGGCGGCGTCGCGCATGACAATGATTTCGAACGAGCCCCAACCGATCAGTTGCAGCAGGTTCAGCACGGCCGGCAGGCTCGCGCCACGTTTGCCGAGGCTGAGTTTGAGCGCGGCCATCGACGACAGGCCGGTGTCGCTGCCGATCACGCCGACGGCGGCCAGCAGCAAAACGCCGACCAGGGTACCGAGGAAGATTGCCAGCAGCGAGCCGGACAGGCCCAGGCCCGGCGCGAGCAAGGCGCCGGTCTGCAGCACCATCAGGCCGATGCCGAGGGAAAACCACAGGGAAAACAGATCACGGCCGCCGAAGACGCGTTTGTCGGTTGGCACGGCGATGTCGGGGGAATACGTACTCGGTTGAATGCTCAAGGGTGTTATCTCAGAGGGACATTTGTTGTTCTTTTGATCCTATTCGCGAGCAGGCTCGCTCCCACACTGGATCTGTGGCACTCGCAAATCCCTGTGGGAGCGAGCCTGCTCGCGAAGGCGGCGGTGCGAACACCGCCGACTTCAGGTCAGATCAAACCTTCTTGTACAGCTGACTGCCTTCCTGCTTGAACCGTTCAGCCTGTTCCGCCAATCCCTGGGCGACCTCGGCATCCACGGTTTCGATCCGCTGGTTGGCCGCGTATTCACGGACTTCCTGGGTGATTTTCATCGAGCAGAATTTCGGCCCGCACATGGAGCAGAAGTGCGCGACCTTGGCCGAATCCTTCGGCAGGGTTTCATCGTGATACGAACGGGCGGTGTCCGGATCCAGGCCGAGGTTGAACTGGTCTTCCCAACGGAATTCGAACCGCGCCTTGCTCAAGGCATTGTCGCGAATCTGTGCGCCCGGATGCCCCTTCGCCAGATCGGCGGCATGCGCGGCGATCTTGTAGGTGATGATCCCGGTCTTCACGTCATCCTTGTTCGGCAGGCCCAAGTGTTCCTTCGGCGTCACGTAGCACAGCATCGCGCAACCGAACCAGCCGATCATCGCCGCACCGATCCCGGAGGTGATGTGATCGTAACCCGGCGCGATGTCGGTGGTCAGCGGGCCGAGGGTGTAGAACGGCGCCTCGTCACAGCATTCCAGCTGCTTGTCCATGTTCTCTTTGATCAACTGCATCGGCACGTGGCCCGGGCCTTCGATCATGCACTGCACGTCGTGCTTCCAGGCGATCTTGGTCAGCTCGCCGAGGGTTTCCAGCTCGCCGAATTGTGCAGCGTCGTTGGCGTCGGCAATCGAACCCGGACGCAGGCCATCGCCCAGCGAGAAGCTGACGTCATAGGCCTTCATGATTTCGCAGATGTCTTCGAAATGGGTGTAGAGGAAGTTTTCCTTGTGGTGCGCCAGGCACCACTTGGCCATGATCGAACCGCCACGGGAAACGATCCCGGTCACGCGCTTGGCGGTCAGCGGCACGTAGCGCAGCAGCACGCCGGCGTGGATGGTGAAGTAGTCGACGCCCTGCTCGGCCTGCTCGATCAGCGTGTCGCGGAACAGCTCCCAGGTCAGGTCTTCGGCGGCGCCGCCGACTTTTTCCAGGGCCTGATAAATCGGCACGGTGCCGATCGGCACTGGCGAGTTACGGATGATCCACTCGCGGGTTTCGTGAATGTGTTTGCCGGTGGACAAGTCCATGACCGTGTCCGAACCCCAGCGAATGCCCCAGGTCAGTTTCGCCACTTCTTCTTCAATGGACGAACCCAGTGCGCTGTTGCCGATGTTGCCGTTGATCTTCACCAGGAAGTTACGGCCGATGATCATCGGTTCCAGTTCGGTGTGGTTGATGTTGGCCGGAATGATCGCGCGACCACGGGCGATCTCGTCACGGACGAATTCAGGGGTGATGATTTTCGGCACGCTGGCGCCGAAGCTGTGGCCGGCGTGTTGCTGGTCCAGCAGGCCGGCGGCGCGGGCCACTTCCAGCTTCATGTTTTCGCGGATGGCGACGTATTCCATCTCGGCGGTGATGATGCCTTGGCGGGCATAGTGCATCTGGCTGACGTTGGCCCCGGCCTTGGCGCGGCGCGGGTTGTTGACGTGGGCGAAGCGCAGCTTGGTCAGCTCGGCATCGGCGAGGCGTTCCTGGCCGAAGTTGGAGCTCAGGCCCGGCAGGCGTTCAGTATCGCCACGGGATTCGATCCACGCGGAACGCACATCGGCCAGGCCTTTGCGCACATCAATGATGACGTTGGGGTCGGTGTACGGGCCCGAGGTGTCGTACACCACCACCGGCGCATTGATCTCGCCGCCGAAGTCGGTCGGCGTTACATCCAGGCTGATTTCGCGCATGGGCACGAGGATGTCGGGGCGCGAGCCCTGGACATAGATTTTTTGCGAGCGGGTAAACGGTTGAACCGACTGTTGATCGACTTGGGCCGAATCACTCAGGTTCATCGTATTTTTTGGTTTTATCGTCATCACGGGCTCTCCAGACAGCATCCAGGCAGTGGAATTTTGTCGGAGCGAACCTGTAACGAATGGACGCGACCAATCAGCCATAACAACGCTGTTGGTGCTGTGCTCAGTGCTCGAGGGGTGTTCGATTGTCGAACAACATCCCGGACGAAGCACAAGAGGACTCGCCGGGTGACGAGAAATCTTGTTCCCTACGCAGGCGCTAACCTGATCAGGTTCAACGGGATCCGAAATTATTCGATCTCAGCCTCATAGCAAGGCACCCCGACAAGAACCCGGCCAGTCTAGACACAACTGACAAAGAACGCCAACACCGAACAAAACACCTTGATGAATGGCAGATACAGGATTGTTGCCGCCCGATTGCACAACTACACTCGCTACGCCAAGCCATGCGTTGACGTGGTACGTGCCGCGCCTTAGCCTTGGCGCTCAAATTACTTGTGTAATATTAATTCTAGGGATCGCCTATGCTGCGCAAACTTTCACTGGCCCTTGCCGTGTCTTGTGCGTCTTATGGAACGGGCTGGGCAGCAGAAGCGCCCTTATCGACCAAGAACGACCTGGTCAGCGTTTACCAGGAGGCAAAGGCCAACAACGCCGACCTCGCTGCGGCCATCGCGCAATATGGCGCGCAGAAAGAAGTCGTGCCTCAGGCTCGCGCCGGCCTGCTGCCCAATCTGTCGGGTGGTGCCGAAGTCGCCAGCGTGCGCACCGCGATCGACCAGCCTTCGGCGACGGCCAATCGCAGTGCAAATTCGTATCAGGCCACCCTGGCGCAGCCGCTGTTCCGTGCTGATCGCTGGTTCCAGTTCCAGGCCGCCAAGGAAGTCAACGAACAGGCCGCCCTGCAACTCTCGGCTACTGAGCAAAACCTGATCCTGCAATCCGCTGAAAGCTACTTCAACGTGCTGCGCACCCAGGACAACCTGGCGTCGACCAAGGCTGAAGAGGCCGCGTTCAAACGCCAGCTCGACCAGTCCAACGAGCGTTTCGACGTGGGCCTGTCGGACAAGACCGACGTGCTGAACTCACAAGCCAGCTACGACACCGCACGCGCCAACCGCATCGTTGCGCAGCGTCAGGTGGACGACGCGTTTGAGGCGCTGATCACCCTGACCAACCGTCAATACAATTCGATCTGGGGCGTCAGCCATCAATTGCCGATCCTGGCTCCGACACCGAACGATGCCAAAGCCTGGGTCGATACGGCGGCTCGGCAAAACCTGAATTTGCTGGCCAGCAACTACGCCGTCAGTGCCGCCGAAGAAACCCTCAAGCAGCGCAAATCGGGACATCTGCCGACGCTCGATGCCGTGGCGAAATACGAAAAAGGTGACAACGACGCGTTGGGGTTCAGCAACCCGAGCGCCTTTGGTCAATCGTACAGTGGCAACGTCGAGCAAACGACGGTCGGCCTGCAACTGAACATCCCGATCTACAGCGGCGGCTTGACCACCTCGCAGGTGCGTCAATCGTATGCGCAGCTGGACCAGACCGAGCAGCAACGCGAATCCCTGCGTCGGCAAATCGTCGAAAACACCCGCGACCTGCATCGCGCGGTGAACACTGACGTTGAGCAGGTACAGGCGCGCAAGCAGTCGATCATCTCCAACCAGAGTGCGGTCGAAGCGACGGAAATCGGTTATCAGGTGGGGACACGCAACATCGTTGACGTGCTGGACGCGCAGCGCTCGCTGTACACCTCGGTACGCGACTACAACAACACCCGCTACGACTACATCCTCGACAACCTGAAATTGAAACAACAGGCCGGTACGTTGAACCCGGGAGACCTGGAAGACTTGAAGCGCTACCTCAAGGCTGACTACAACCCCGACAAGGACTTCTTGCCACCTGATTTGGCCAAGGCGGCGGAACAGCAACTCAAGTCAAGACCACCGACCCAGTGATGCTTGCGGCGAGGGGGCATGCCCCCTCGCGACACTTTAGCGGCCGATCAAGCGCCCCAGCCCATCCAGCAAGCGCTGCAACGCGCCCTGATTGCTGCGCATCACTTTCAGCCCCGCCTCAGCCATCCGCTGCGCATCGCGCGGCAACTCGAACAGCCGCTGCACCGCCAGCGCCAGGCCTTCGGCATCCTCCACTTCCTGCAACGCTCCGGCACTGCGCAACTGCGCGGCGATTTCGAGGAAGTTGAACAGGTGCGGCCCGCTGAGTACCGGCTTGGCCAACGCGGCTGGCTCCAGCAGGTTATGCCCGCCGTTCGGCACCAGGCTGCCCCCCACGAACGCGGTATCTGCCAAGGCGTAGAGAAACAGCAACTCGCCCATGGTGTCGCCCACCAGCACCGACGTGGCTGAGGTCACCGGCTCGCCTGTGGAACGCCGCAGCGTGGCGAAACCCTGTTGCTGACACAGCTCGAACACCGTGTTGAAACGCTCCGGATGGCGTGGCACCAGAATCAGCAACGCATCGGGATGATTGGCCAGTAACTGACGATGGGCCGCGAGGACCACTTCGTCTTCGCCTTCATGGGTACTGGCGGCGATCCAGACCGGCCGCTCAAGCGTCTGCCATTGCGTGCGCAGTTCGACGGCGCGCTGCAGCAATTGCGGGGCGATGGTCAGGTCGAACTTGATCGAGCCGGTGACTTCTACAGTCTCAGGACGCGCACCCAAGTCACGAAAACGCTGGGCTTCAGCCTCGGTCTGTACCGCGAACAGGCTCATCTCGGCGAGCATCGGCTGGGTCAGTTTGCGAAAGCGGCCATAACCCTTGGCCGAGCGTTCGGACAGTCGCGCATTGGCCAGTGCCACGGGAATCCCGCGCTTGGCGCATTGGTGAATGTGGTTGGGCCAGAGTTCGGTTTCCATGATCACCGCCAGCGTTGGCCGGACCCGGTCAAGGAAACGCGCGGCGGCGCAGGGCAAATCGTAAGGCAGGTAGCAGTGCTGGATGCGCGGTTCGTTGGCGAACAACGCCTGGATGCGCTCGGACCCAGTCGGGGTCATGCAGGTCACGGTAATCGGCAGCTGTGGATAACGTTGCAGCAAGGCGCGAATCATCGGCGCCGCCGCAATGCTTTCGCCCACCGACACTGCGTGTACCCAGATACCGCCCGGCTTCATCACCGGCAGGCCGAAGGAAAAACGCTCGCCAATGCGTTTGGCATACGCAGGCGCCTTTCGCGCCCGCAGCCACAGCCGAATCGCTACCAGTGGCAGCCCCAGGTAAAACAGCGCGGTATAGAGAGTTCTATTCATGGCGGCGGAGTTTATCGGCTTTTCTCGCCGATCGCCTGCAAGTGCACGGCAAAACGTTCGGCCAGCCAACGAGCCGCCGGGCCGAGCGGCTCATCGCGACGCCACACCAACTCCACCACCAGCGCCGGCGGGGTCCATTCGCTGTCCAGTTCGACCATCAGGCCCTGGTACGCCGGGTATTGCACCACGTGCCGGGGCAGCCAGGCCCAACCGAGGCCGCGCACCAGCCATTCGGCCATCACGTAGAAACTGTCGGCCCGCCAGACTTGCGGGCTGGCCGGCTCACTGCCGGGGTAGACGCTGGACTGCGTCGACATCAGCAACTGCCGATGCTGCGCCAGCGCCTGGCAATCAACCTGAGCCTGTTTCGCCAGCGGATGGCCGACGCCGCACACCGTGAGCATTTCGACACTGCCCACCACTCGCCGCTCAAGGGCTTCGGGGATCTGGTCGTGATAAAACAGCAACCCCAGATCGGCCCGGCGCTCCACCAGTTTGCGCGCGACATCACCTTGAGCAGCGCTGGTCAGTTGCACTTCCAGGCTGGGAAATTTTTCCGCCAGGGCTTCGAAGCTTTCAATGATCGGCTGATAGGGCATGGCTTCATCTTGGGCCACGCGCAAACGCGCTTCCTGGCCGCGCATCATGGCCAACGCGCGGCCATTGAGGCGCTCGCACTGGCGCAACACTTCACGAGCCTCTTCCAGCAAGGCATTGCCGGCCTCGGTAAGTTTCGGCTGACGGCCGCTGCTGCGATCGAACAGGCTCACGCCCAGATCTTCTTCCAGCAGCGCAATCGAACTGCTGACCGCTGACTGCGCCTTGCGCTGATCGCGCGCCACCGCAGAAAACGAGCGCTGCTCCGCTACGCTGACAAACAACCGCAGTTGCTCAAGATTCCATTGCATAGGCCAACCCATCTCTCTGGCAGATAGGTAATGACTTTACCGCATCTGAAGAGTCTCTAAAATGCCGACCTCAGAAAGCAACACTTCACACGAGGATGCACCCATGACCGCTTACTACTACCTGGCCATCGCCATCTGCGCCGAAGTGATCGCGACTGTTTCGATGAAAGCCGTCAAAGGTTTCAGCACGCCGCTGCCGTTGGTTCTGGTGATCGTCGGTTACGGCATTGCCTTCTGGATGCTGACCCTGGTGGTGCGCAGCGTTCCGGTCGGCGTCGCTTACGCAGTGTGGGCCGGCATGGGCATCGTGATGGTCAGCGTCGCGGCGCTGTTTATCTATGGGCAGAAACTGGATGTACCGGCGATGCTGGGGATGGCGTTGATCGTCCTGGGCGTCGTTGTCATCCAACTGTTCTCCAAAACCGCCGGGCACTAAAGCCTGAACACAATCCACTGTGGGAGTGAGCCTGCTCGCGAAGGGGCCGTGTCAGTCGACATCAGTATTGCCAGACACACCGCATTCGCGAGCAGGCTCGCTCCCACAAGTTTTTGCATCTCTCCTGTTGATCACCAGCAAATCCCCTTTTCTTCGAGTCTGTATACTGCGCCCTCGTCTTGAACACTGAGGTCGCCGCATGCCATCCGTTATTTCCACCGACGTTCTGATTGTCGGCGCTGGTGTCGCCGGCCTCTGGCTGAATGCGCGCCTGCGCCGCCAGGGTTTTTCGACCGTGCTGGTGGAAAGCGCCAGCCTCGGCGGCGGGCAGAGCGTGAAGTCCCAGGGCATCATCCACGGCGGCGCCAAGTACGCGTTGCATGGTGCCCTGACCGGGGCGTCGGAGGCGATTGCCGACATGCCGCGCCGCTGGCGTGAAGCGCTGGCGGGCGATGGCGAACTGGACCTGTCCGGCGTGCGCCTGTTGTCCGAAGCTCACTATCTCTGGTCCCCCGGCACGCTCGCCGGCAACCTCACCAGCTTCTTCGCCAGCAAGGCCGTGCGCGGGCGTGTCGATCAGGTCAAGGGCGAGCAACTGCCGCCGGCCCTGCAAGACAAACGCTTCAAGGGCAAGGTCTATCGCCTGGCCGAATTGGTGGTCGACGTGCCAAGTCTGATCCAGCGCCTGGCCGATCTGGCCGGTGATGGCCTGCTCGCCGGGCAGAAGATCGAGCCGCTGCTGGAAGGCAATGTGCTGGTCGGCCTGAAGGTCGATGAGCGCGAGATTCGTGCCCAGCGCATCGTCCTCAGCGCCGGTGCCGGTACGGCAGCATTGCTCGAAGCACTGGGCTTGAGTCAGCCCGCCATGCAGCGTCGGCCGTTGCACATGATCATCGCCAAGGGCCCGGGCCTCAAACCGCTGTACGCCCATTGCCTGGGTGGCGGCACCAAACCGCGCCTGACCGTGACTACTCACCCGGCGGCCGACGGTCAGTGGGTCTGGTACATGGGGGGCGACATTGCCGAGGCCGAAGGCGTTGCCCGCGAACCTGCCGAGCAAATCGCCACGGCGCAGCACGAGCTCGGGCAGTTGCTGCCATGGATCGACCTGAGCACCGCGCAATGGGCCACCTTGCGCGTGGACCGCGCCGAGCCGCTGCAATCGGGGCTCACCCGTCCCGACAACGCCTTCCTCGCCGAGCAAGGTCGCCTGCTGGTGGGCTGGCCGACCAAACTGGCGCTGGCGCCAGACTTCGCCGACCGGGTCATCGCCAGCCTGACGCGTGACGGCATCCAGCCAAGCCATCCGGCGCCCCTGCCAACATTGCCGAAACCGCCAATGGGCGTGCCAGCCTGGGAGCAACTGCTGCCATGAGCCAACCGACCCTGCACGATCTGCATCGCCCGCTGGGCAGCACCGGCCTGCTGGTTTCGCCGCTGGGCCTGGGCACGGTCAAACTCGGCCGTGACCAGGGCGTGAAGTATCCCAATGGCTTCCAGATTCCTGACGACGACGATGCACGCCGGCTGCTCAAACTTGCCCGCGACATGGGCATCAACCTGATCGACACCGCCCCGGCCTACGGCCGCAGCGAAGAACGCCTTGGCCCGTTATTGCGCGGCCAGCGTGAGGACTGGGTGATTGTCAGCAAGGTCGGTGAAGAATTTTCCAACGGCCAGTCGAGCCATGATTTCAGTGCCGTCCACACCCGACTGTCAGTGGAGCGCAGCTTGCAACGTCTGGAAACGGATTTTATCGACCTGGTGCTGGTGCACTCCGACGGCAACGATCTGGCGATCCTCAATGACAGCGAGGTCTACGCGACCCTCGCCGCGCTCAAGGCCGAAGGCAAGATTCGCGGCTTCGGTTTTTCCGGGAAAACCGTCGAGGGTGGCTTGAAGGCTCTGGAGCAAGGTGATTGCGCCATGGTCACCTACAATCTGAACGAGCAGAACGAGAAGCCCGTCATTGACTATGCTGCTGCTCACGGCAAAGCCATTCTGGTCAAAAAAGCCCTCGCCAGCGGTCATGTGTGCCTGAGTCCAGGCGTGGACCCAGTGCGCGCCAGCTTCGAGTTGTTGTTTGAACATCCCGGTGTGGCCAGTGCTATTGTCGGGACCATTAATCCGCTGCACCTCGCCCACAACGTTGCGACCGTTGCCCAGGTCCTCCGTAGAAACTGATGCCGCCCACGCGGCCTTAAGCAGGAGCCGACATGCCGCGTACGCTCATTAGAAAGAACCCGAGCAACTTCAAGACCCTGCCGTTGTACGTCGAAGCGACTCCCGAAGGCTTGAGCTATCAGAGCGTCGGGATGCCGCTCAATTTCTCCCAGACCCTGCAACGTCGCCGTCCCGTGACGGTGGCCAGTACCGAGCGGTTTGCGCTGGAACTGGCCAACCTCGGGGTCTCGGTGCGCCTGACCCTGCATTGGCAGAATCGCGATTACTGGGTGCTGGTGCGTCAGCGTCGGCAAGACCGTGGCGACGTGGTGCTCAAGCTGATCTCCGGCTACGTGCCGGCCCATGAGCTGAACCTGCCGCTGCACACGGCGATCCAGGAGATTGCCGAAGAGTGCCTGCTGGAAACCCCGGAAGGCTGGCTCGGCGGGCGTTTTAATGACACGTGGTTGCCGGCGCCTTATGCCAGCGCCCTGCACTACCGCGAGGCGCTGCCGTTTCGCTTGACGCCGTTGTCCGGTTCGGCGCGGCCGGTGCGGTGCGCCAACCTGCAGCTGATCGAACGGCCGCGGGCTTACGTGCATTTACCCACCGCTTCGTTGCAGTTGATCTATGACTTGCGCCTCGACGTGCCCAAGGAAGCCAAATCCCTGAGCCTGTTTCATGTCGATGAGCGGCTGGAAGGCGATCAACTGGTCGCCCGCCTCGACCGCAAGCGCCCGGACTTGTACCTGATGCCCTTGCAGGACGGCCAGCCGATGGCCGAGCTGTACACCTTGAAGAAGGATCAGCTCTACCCGGCGAGCACTCGCGGGTTGTTCCTGGCGGAGAGCTTTGCCCAACAGGAAGGCTGGGTGGTGCGTGATGAGCGGATTCGCTGGAAGGATTGGGTGCGCCAGCAGGGGCTGAGCCCGCCGGGGAAAGATTCGGGTCTGGCGCGGTTACGCGGGAAGGCGAAGCAATTGCTGAAGAAAATCGTGCCGCGCAAGGCGGCACGATAGAAGCAACACCACTGGATCCTGTGACTAGGGGTTTTAACTGTGGTGAGGGGGCTTGCTCCCTCGCCACAACAAGCCCTCGCCACAATCAGTTATTACGGATTTTTTCGACAATCGCCGTGGTCGAGCTGTTCGCTACCAGCCCCAGCACTTTCACCGTCCCGCCATAAGCCGTCACGATGTCTGCACCGACCACTTGGTCGATCCCGTAATCACCCCCCTTCACCAACACGTCCGGCTTGACCTCGCGCAGCAGGTTTTCCGGGGTGCCTTCAGGGAAGCTGATCACCCAATCCACCGCGCCCAGACCGGCCAGTACCGCCATGCGACGGTCGACGCTGTTGATCGGACGACCCGGCCCTTTCAGGCGGCTGACCGAAGCATCGTCATTGACCGCAACGATCAAACGATCGCCCTGGGCCCGTGCCTGCTCGAGGTAGGTCACGTGGCCGGCATGCAGAATGTCGAAGCAACCATTGGTGAAGACTATCTTCTCTTTGTGCGCGCGCGCATCGGCGACGGCCAGCAAGAGCTGCTCAAGGCCCAACACACCGCGCTCGGAACCTTCTTCACGCTGGATGGCGCGACGCAGTTCCGGGGCGCTGATGGCTGCCGTACCGAGTTTGCCAACCACGATGCCGGCCGCGAGGTTGGCCAAGGCCACCGCATGCGGCAATTCTTCGCCAGCGGCAATCGCCGCTGCCAGGGTAGAAATCACTGTGTCGCCGGCACCGGTCACGTCGAACACTTCACGGGCACGGGCCGGCAGGTGCAGCGCCGGATGATCCGGGCGCAGCAAGGTCATGCCGTGTTCGCCACGGGTCACCAGCAAGGCGCCGAGGTCAAGGTCGTGCATCAGTTGCGCGCCTTTGCTCACCAGCTCGTGCTCATCGGCGCAACCACCGACGATGGTTTCGAACTCGCTGAGGTTCGGGGTGATCAGGCTGGCGCCACGGTAGATCGAGAAATCCTTGCCCTTGGGATCCGCCAGCACCGGAATGCCACGGGCACGGGCGGCCTGGATCAGCACCTGATGGTTTTTCAGGGCGCCTTTGCCGTAGTCGGACAGCACCAGCACCTTGATGCCTTCGAGCAATTCATCGACTTGCTCGCCAAGCGCCAACGCGTCGGTGGCGAAGGGTTCTTCGAAGTCGATACGCAGCAATTGCTGGTGACGACTCATGACCCGCAGTTTGACGATGGTCGGCTGGTGCGCAATGCGCTGGAATATCGCCCGGACGCCTGCGCCCTGGAGGCTATTGGCCAGGCTGTCGGCCGCTTCGTCGTCGCCGGTCACGCCGACCAGCGAGGCCGGAGCACCGAGCGCGGCAATGTTCAACGCAACGTTGGCGGCACCGCCCGGGCGGTCCTCGATTTGCTCGACCTTGACCACCGGCACCGGCGCCTCAGGGGAAATCCGTGAGGTACCACCATGCCAGTAACGGTCGAGCATGACATCGCCGACCACCAAGACAGGGGCTTGATCGAATCGCGGCATGGACAACTTCATGGAGCAACCCACATACAAAATGAACAGGGGCGCGATATTACCACAGGGTTGGCGCTGGCTTGCGCGACGGCTGCAACGGGATGATTTTGCGGGCAAACCTGTTCATTTATTGAGCAGAAATGCCGATAGCTGCCAGCAGGCGTCGGCCAGCCCCGTTTCGTCGGTGTCGATCTCGCATTCGGCTGCCAACGGCGCCTCGTACGGACTGTCGATGCCGGTGAAGTCCTTGATCCGCCCCTGCCGGGCCGCTTGATACAAGCCTTTGGGGTCGCGCTGTGCACACACCGCGAACGGCGTGCTCACATACACCTCAATGAAATCGCCCTCGGTGAACAAGCGCCGGGCGGTCTCGCGCTCGATGCGAAAAGGCGAGATCGCCGCAACGATCACAATCAGCCCCGCATCCACCATCAACCGCGCCACCTCGGCCATGCGTCGGATATTTTCCCGGCGACAGTCAGCCCCCATCCCCAGATCCCGGCACAAGCCGTCACGCAGGTTATCGCCATCCAGCAGAAAGGTGTGCAGCCCGCGCTGATTGAGCTGGACTTCAAGGGCATTGGCCAGCGTCGACTTGCCCGCCCCGGACAATCCGGTCAACCAGAGGCAACGCGGTCGCTGGCATTTGATTGAGGTACGCGACTCCTTCGACAGCGCCAGCGAGTAAGGCCTGACATCCGCAACGGACACCGACTGCGCTTTATTCATAGCCGAGCATCTCGTAGTCGCGCTGATACGCCCGACGCACCAGCCGACGGGTGCGCGCCGAGCAGAAATCACGCGCGCGCATCGGTTGTCGTTGCCGGGAGCTGTTGACGTGAGGCAGCACCATCGAGCGCCCCAACTGCTCGCAGACCAGCTGAAAATCCCGTTCCAGATGCTCCTGGTAACCAATGAAGTCCAGCGCCAGATGCCCCAGGGAGTCGGTGAGGAAATCCGTTTGCGCGGCGAAATGCAATTGCCGCTGGATCGTTTCCGGGTGCAGCCAGCGAGCGACGAAGTCGTCGAAGTCGCGGTAGTGGCTGACCAGTTTTTGCGCCGCATGATCGCGCCGGCCCAACTCGTTACCCCGCAGAAACGCGTAGGCCGAATAAGCCCGTTCCAGAGGATCACGCACAAAGGCGAATTTGAAACTGGCTGCAAACTGTTCGGCAAACTGCTGCTCGTACCAGTACAACGGCAAGTGACCCGGGCTCCAGTTCTCGAACATCGCCGCGCAGATGCTGCTCCCGGCGCATTTGGGCACATGAATGTACAGACAGGAGAGCTGCTCGAAGGCCTCGGGGAAACGCACATTCGCCGACATCGATTTGTTCACCACCTGGCGGTCCACCACCGACAGGCGACCCAGCAGAAACGCCCGCTGCGATTTGGGTAAGAGCTTCCAGAGATAACGTTGCAGCATGGCAGTACCCGCGCGACGGGGATGGCCCCATCGATGAAGTCAAAGTTCGTTCAGGAACCTTAACAAGCGAGTCGCAAAGATTTATGCCGGTTTGGTCAAGAAGGGTAAAGGTCTGGATACAAATCGCCGGGCGCATTGCGCGCCCGGTGAACGAGTGTCAGGCGATGTCTTCAGCCGGGGCGTCGAGGCCCATGGCGTTCAGGCGGGCGTAATAACCGTTGTGCGCCAGCAGCTCGGCATGGGTGCCGCGCTCGACGATCCGGCCCTGATCCATGACCAGGATCAGGTCAGCCTTTTCGATGGTCGACAGTCGGTGAGCGATCACCAGTGTGGTCCGGCCTTTCATCACTTGATCCAGCGCCGCCTGAATGTGGCGCTCGGATTCAGTGTCGAGCGCCGAGGTGGCCTCGTCGAGAATCAGCAACGGTGCGTTCTTCAACAGGGCTCGCGCAATCGCCAGACGCTGACGCTGACCGCCGGACAGCAGCACGCCGTTCTCGCCGACCTGGGTGTCCAGGCCTTCGGGTAACTGCGCGATGAAATCCATGGCGTAGGCGTCTCGCGCTGCTTTCTCGATGTCTTCACGCGGCGCACCAGCCAGATCGCCATAGGCAATGTTGTTGGCCACGGTGTCGCTGAACAGCGTCACATGCTGGGTCACCTGGGCGATGTGCTTGCGCAGGTTCAGCAGCTTGTACTGCTCCACTTCAACACCATCGATCAGGATCTCGCCCTTGTCGTGGTGATAGAAGCGTGGAATCAGGTTGGCCAGGGTCGACTTGCCACTGCCTGAGCGTCCGACCAGTGCCACCATTTGCCCCGGTTCGACCGAGAAAGTGATGTCATTGAGCACCTGGCGATCGGTGTCCGGGTAAGTGAAGCTCAGGTTGCGGACGTCCAGGCGACCGGTGACGGCATCGCGCTCGACGGTGCCGGTATCGACTTCAGGCGCAACGTCCAGTTGTTCGAAAATACTCTCGGCACCGGCCACACCTTTCTGGATGGTCGAGCTGACTTCGGACAACTGGCGGATCGGCTTGGGCAACAGGCCAGCGAGGGTGATGTAGGCAACCATGTCACCGGCCGAGGCATCGCCGCGCAGGTACAGCACCAGGAACATCAGCACCGCCATGGCGGTGTAGATCACCAGTTGCAGCAGCGGCGTGTAGATGGCACCGGTGCGGGTCATTCGCAGTTGCTTGTCGGTGTTTCCCTGGCTGGCGTCGAAGAAGCGTTTTTCTTCGTAGACTTCGCCACCGAAGCTGCGCACCACGCGATAGCCCTGAATGGTTTCCGAAGCCACGTGTGTCACGTCACCCATGGCCAACTGGATTTTCTTGCTTTGCTTGCGGAATTTCTTGCTCGCGGTGCGCACCATGACCGCGATCAACGGCAGGATGGCGACCATGACCAGCGTCAGGCGCCAGTTCATGAACAGCAGCGAGGCAAACAGGAAGATCACCGTCATGCCCTCACGGATTACGACCTTGATCGCATCTGTGGCCGCCCCGGTGACCATCGTCACGTTGAAGGTGATACGCGAAATCAGATGACCCGAGTTATGCTTGTCGAAATACCGGTTGGGCAGAACCAACAGGTTATTGAACAGCTGTACTCGCAGATCATGGACTAGACCCAGGGAAACTTTGGCTAGAAAGTAGTTGCCCAGATAAGATCCCAACCCTTGCCACGCGGCGATCAGAATGATCAGCAGCGGCACCGCCTGCAACAGTTGCAGATCGCGCAGGTAAGGCACCGTCGGGAAGAGCGCTGCCTCAGGGTTGGACAGCCCATCGACAAAGTACTTGAGGATGTAGCCGAGCATTGGCTGGGTCGAAGCGAAAATCAGAAAGCCGACGATGCTGATCAGGAACAGACTGATGTACGGCCGGACATAGCCGAGCAGGCGGAAGTAGATTTTCAAGCTCGATGGGCTTGCGGAGAGACTGGAGTCGGTCATATCACGCGTTTGTCGATAAAAAGGACGCTGACTTTAGCACAGCTTCTTCAGGGTTCTGGCAATCGCATAAAGGCTGTTATTGTTACACATCGAATTAAGCATCAAATAGCCATCACCCCGAAATGGCCGATCAACTTCAGGATTGAATCTCTCAGCATGCAACTCAGCGGTTTCAATAGTGCGTCAAATCGAGTTTTCGATTTCATTTGCCTCTGGATTCTTCCACTCGGCTATCTCTTGCTCCTGTGTGCCCTGTTCTTCCTGCCGGGCCGAAGTTTGCACCACAAGCTTTTTTATGGCTTGTTCAGCATTCCGGCGCTGATCGCCCTGTGCTTGCGCCCCCGTGAACTCAAGGAGCTGGTTCGCGAACCGATCTTCGTCGCCGTATTGGTGTTCGCGGCCTGGGCGCTGGTGAGTTTGTGTTGGGGACCGGGCAAAGAGAGCTTCGTCGGCCAGTTGAAGCCGCCGCTGCATACCCTGCTGTTGTTCGTTGGCTGCTACATGCTGGTGCGCTATCGCAGCGAAATCATTCAGCCCTTGCTATTCACTGCGGCAATGGTCGGACTGATCGGCACCACCCACGATCTGTTCCTGTTCGCCCGCATGTACCAGCCCGGCCTGCGCTTGATCGGCGGCGGCGCGTTCGACAATCCGCTGCTGAGCTCTCACATGTACGGCTTTTACGCAGCCTACTGGATGAGTATGAGCATGATCTGCAAGCGCCGTCACATGCTCTGGCTGAGCCTCCCGGCACTGGCGATCATGTTCGCCGCCGTGATCGGCACCGGCTCCCGGACGCCTCTGGTGGCATTGACGCTGGCGGCGCTCTGGCTGGGCTTCATTTGCTGGAATCGCCGCTCCATCGTTTTGCTCGGGGCGCTGCTTGCCAGCGGAGCCGCAGTTTATCTACTGTTTTCGCGCATGATCATCGAGCGAGGCGATTCCTACCGCCTCGAAATCTGGCAACTGGCCTTGCAGAAAATTGCCGACCATCCCTGGATCGGTCATGGCTATAGCGCCAATCTGGCCATCGACCCTGGCGTCGGCGTCAACTATCAGGAGCCCCACAGTTTTGTCCTGGGCGTGCTCTATTACGTCGGCATTTTGGGTTTGTTGCCTTGGTTGTTTTCCCAGTTCTGGGGGTTGTTCAGCAGTTGGCGCAATCGCGTGCAACCCTTGCTCATTATCGCTTCGACCTGGCTGATATTCGGTATCGGCGCGGGCTTGACCGAAGGCGGCGGCATTATCTCCCGGCCCAAGGAACACTGGTTCCTGCTGTGGATCCCGCTGGCGCTTATCGTCGCGCTCAACATCAATCAGCGCACCAGACGCTTGCTGGCGATGCCCATCAAGACACTCACGCCGACAGCCCAGCAACAACTGACCGCCAGCGCGCAGGTGATCGAAGAGGATGGCTTGGGCCCAAAAGTCCTGCGCCTGCTCGATGGCAGCTTCCTCAAGCTGTTTCGTGGCCGCCGCTGGTACACCTCGGGCAGTTTCAACCCCTACTCCGAACGCTTTGCCGTCAACAGCGAGCAACTGCGCAATCTGGGAATTCCTGCCCCGCCTATTCTTGACCTTTATCGCCTCGCGGACGGCAGCAGTGCCGTGCACTATTCGCCGCTGCCCGGCAATACACTGCGCCAGGTCCTGCAAGGCATTACCGCACCGGCGGTGCGTCAGGCGCTGGTGGAGCGTTTCGGCAAGTTCATGGCCCAACTGCATGAACAAGGCGTTTATTTCCGCTCGCTGCACTTGGGCAACGTGCTGGTGCTTGAAGATGGGGATTTCGGCTTGATCGATGTGGCCGACATGCGCATCTACCCATCTTCATTGAGCCTGGCCCTGCGCCAGCGTAATCTGCGCCATATGCAGCGCTACACGGTGGACAGGCGCTGGCTGTTCGAAGAACACTTCGAAGCGTTGCTTCAGGGCTATGCCATGAAAGCATCGAAGTCCGCCGTCGATAACTTGCACAGGCAAGTGCTGGCCGGGAGCACCCCGGCCCGGGCTCATTGATGACTGAAACCAACCCACTCATTGCGCTGGCAGCTTATCTGCTGGCCATTGCGACCTCAGCCCTGCTGTTGCGCGCAGTGCCAAAAATCGCCCGGCACATCGAGCATTCCGGTGAAAGCCGTTATGCCAGCATCGACGGGCTGCGCGGTTATCTGGCATTCGGTGTATTCGTGCACCATTCGATCATTACCCTGATATTCCTGCGCACGGGCGTGATTGATTTTCCGCCGAGCAATCTCTACTCACAGCTCGGACAAGGCAGTGTCGCGCTGTTTTTCATGATCACCGGCTTCCTGTTCTGGAACCGATTGCTCACCCAGGGGCGCCAGCACGACTGGCTGGCCTTTGCGATATCGCGGCTGTTTCGTCTGTATCCGTTGTACTTGCCGCTGATGTTGATCGTGTTTGCCACAGTGTTCTACCTGCAGAACTGGGAGCTCAAAGACTCCGGCATGCGCTTTGCCGGCCAGATCCTGGCCTGGCTGACCTTCGACCGTCCGGACGTCAACCAATACCACCAAACCGGCATGCTGATCTCCAATGTCACCTGGACCCTGGGCTACGAAGTGTTTTTCTATATGGCGCTGCCCCTTGCCGCCATGGTGTTTATTTACCGGGGCAGTTGGCTGCAAGTGGTGCTGTGCCTGATCGGTATTTACGCCCTGTATAAAATAATCGGGATGGAGCATTCGCTGAAAAAACACTTTCTGGCGAGTTTTCTCGGCGGTATCGGCGCTGCGTACTGGATTCGCCGACCGCACCTGGTGGCCTGGGGTCAGTCGCGAATGGCGGGGATTATCGCGCTGCTGGCATTGGCAATCGCTTTCACGGTATTCAACCGTGCCTTCAGCCTGAGGCCAATACTGCTCATGTCGTTGTTTTTCGTGATCGTGGCGTCCGGCAACACCCTGTTCGGCGCGCTGAAACCACGCAGCATTCGCTGGCTCGGCGAAATCAGCTACAGCACCTATTTGCTGCACGGCTTTGTGCTGTGGGTGTTGATCCAGCGACTGCCGTTGGTGCTTGATCTGGATGTTCGCGATATCTGGACCTTCCTGCCGCTGCTGGCCGTGTGCAGCTGCCTGCTGATCATCATCAGCAGCCTGACGTTCCTGTACATCGAGAAGCCGGGCATTACAGCCGGCAGAAAGGTGCTGCAGTGGCTGCGCCAACGCAAAAAAGCCGACAAGGCTCTGGCAGAGAAAATCGCTCGCTGAAGCCGACGTTCTGTGTAACAGCTGGCGAAACCTGCTGCCACACAGAACACATCAAGGCGGGATCAGTCTTTTTCCAGCGGCGAGAAGTACAGCCGCCCCAGGCCACGCCAGGTCTTTTTGTTCCAGGCCTTGAACGGGATTTGCGCCAGCAGTTCGCGGGCCAGCTGACGATCACGGTTGGCGGTCTTGAGGAACATCGAGCTGAGGAATTTGTAGCGAACCTCGTCGTACAGCGGATGATCGCTGAACAGCGCGTAGGAACGCAGGATGTTATCGACCATGAAGCGGTGGTTTTTATAGGAGTTGGTGGGGTGCTTGCGATAGCGCGCCATCAGCACGTTCAGGCCATCGATAAAGTACCCGGCGTGGGTCACTTTCAGTTCGATCAACAGGTCTTCCAGGCGAATGTCTGGATCGAACCCACCGACCTTGTCCAGCGCTTCCCGGCGGATCATCAGGGTGGGCGCGGGCGGATAGGGTTTACGCTCCAGAAACATGTCATCGAAGTCGAGACGGCGAAACGGCACATCACGGCGCTGACGCTTCTCCGGGTACAGATCGCCGTCGGCGTCGATCAGCTCGATATTGCCGGCGCAGATACCGACCTCGGGCTTGCCGTCCATGTACTCAACCTGAATAGCGATGCGTTCCGGCAGCATGATGTCGTCGGAGCCGAATGGCGCGATCAAACTGCCGCTTGAGCGCGCAATGGCAGCGTTGAGTGTGTTGGTCAGGCCCTGATTCTGTTGAACCCGAAAATCGAATCCATATTGCGCCTGCAGCGCATTGATGCGTTCAACGCTGTCATCTTTGGAGCCGTCGTCGATCACCAGAAGTTCGATATTTTTGTAGGTCTGGTTGAGGACGCTGAGAATGCTTTGCTCAATATAGGGAGCGTGGTTGTACGACGCGATGATGACCGTGACGAGAGGTTGCGCGGCGCTCATGGCTGCTCCTTGCGGGCTTGATCCAAGCCGGAGTCGATCAGGTTCAGGTACTCCTGACGGAACACCCCGATGTCGTGTTGTTCCTGCAGATAACGATAGGCCTGCTCGCCCTTGGCCTTGAGCTCGTCATCCGACAGCCCGAGGTAGGTATCCAGCGCAGCGACCAGGCTCGGCACATCCTTGGGCGTAATCGCCAGCCCGCCCGCCCCTTCAATCAGGGGCAGCATGGCCGGCACGTTGGAGGCGATGACCGGCAGGTGACCGCTCATGCCTTCGAGCAGCGCCAACCCGAGGCCTTCCGCCAGGGACGGCATGGTCCAGATGTCGAAGGCGCGGATGTACTGCAAGGCGATTTCCTTGAAGCCCAACAGGTGCGCACGACCGGTCAGGCCCAAGCGTTCAATCTCGGCCTTCAGGCGCGACTCTTCACGACCGGCACCGATGATCGCCAATTGGCTGTTCGGGTACTTGTCCTTGAGCGCGGCAAACGCCTGCAACAGATAGGTGTGGCCCTTGACCGGCACCAGACGCCCGAGCGCGCCAATCAGGCGCACCGTCGGATCGATGCCAAGCATTTCGCGGGCGCGCTCGCGACTGTGCTGCAAACCTTCGGCCTGCTCGATGTCGATAGCATTGGTGATCGCGTAGGTGTTCTGGTCGGTGAAACCGCAATCGCAGTCCAGCAGGTACTGCTTGACCGCCGGCGATACTCCGACAAAACGCCAGTGACGATCGATCAGGCGCTGGGTCTGGCGGCGTCGGTAAAACCGGTCGTACTCGCCAAAACCGTGGGAAATGCCAATGCACAGCGGCACCTTCAACCAGCGGTTCAGCGTGAGCATCATGTTCACGGGCTTGAAGCGGTTGCAGATCACCACGTCGAACTTTTGCGCGCGGCAAAACTTGTACAGCGTCCACATCGCCCGCAGGCGCATGCCTTTGAGGGACTTGTCGGAAAACTCGAAATACACCGAACGGTCGGCCCGGCTTACCGCCTCACCTGGCCCGGGCTTGCCACGCAGGAACGCCGCCGTCACTTCATAGCGATCACCGGGCAGCGCCTTGACGATCTGCTCTGCGAGGTCGGCAAAATCATGGGCTTTGACGTTGTAGTCAGGCTGCAATTGCAGAACCTTTAGCCGCTGGCTCATAACTCTCCCCGCTGAGAAGCGTTTGTTGGTGTGTGCTTGAGTATCCACAAGAGCTCGTGACGTCGAACCGCCTTGCGGAAGAATTCATTCTCGCCGTAGGCCGGCGGCTTGCGCTTGGCCAACAGTCGCTGGATCAACCGGCGCAGACGACGCTTGAACGGCATGGGCGGTTGCAAGTCATGCATCATGCCCAGCGCCATGGCTTTATCGCGTTGAAGCTCCAGCGACAACGGCAGGCAGCAAGGCTGCATCGGCGTGGCCGGGTCGAAGGCTGGCGGCAACGCGACGCCATGACCGGCGTCGCCCATAGGCCAACGGTCGTTGTCGTGCAGATGGTTGGCGTAGCCGAGCAGTGTGGTCGGCTGCCATTCCAGGCCTTTCAAGGCTTCGAGGACCGCTTGTTGGGCACAGATATGATCGGGGTGCGGATCGAGGGTCGGGTGCGGCAGCACGATCACTTCAGGGCGCGCACGTAGCAGCAGTTCACGCAGATCGGCCAACAGATTGTTCCAGGTCGGCGCGCCGTCGGCATCGCCCGGCAGGGCAAACGGGTTCAACTGGCGGAACAGCCGCGTGTCACCAAGATCCGCTTCGCGCGAAGCGATCGGTTGCGTCGGTGCGGCCTGCATCGCCGCCAGTTGCAGACAGAAATAACCCAGCTGCACGCAATGCGCTTGCGGCACGCCAGCCCAACGCGGCACCGCGATGCTGTCCCAGGCCCGCAAACGACCCTTGAGGCGCGCCGCTTCGACCTTGCTCAGACCGATCTGTTGATAGTGTTCGGCTTCGATTTCACCCGCCGTCAGGGTGACGATCCAGGCTTCATCGGCCTGGCTGTACAAACCATAGGCGGCCAGTTCGGCATCGTCGGCGTGAGGCGCAATCACCATCACCCGTTGACGACGGAAGTCAGGTTGCTCCAGCGCCCACAACACCGGCTCGCCGAGCAGGCGGCAGAAGCGTCCACGCAGGCGCAACTCACCGCGCGACAGCACTTGTGCCTGGCCACTGAGGTTCAGGTAACGCAGGCCGTTTACACCGCGTTCAAAGGTTTGGCGGTCCGGGTTATCACCACCCGACAGCTCCACCACCGGATCGATAAAGCGACCGAGCCAGCTGCTTTTGACCCGCAGCGCCAACACCAGCGTGGCGTCGTCGACCAGCATCACGCCGTCATCCAGCCGCAAACACTCGCCGTCCAGGTGCACCTTGGGTTGCGGGGTGTAAGGCGGGAAGCTGTATTGGTAATCGTCTTTTGGGGAGTAAAACAGGTGGTCGGCGAACCAGGCCTCATGGGCAATCCAGCCCAGCACGGCAAGCACCAACGGCAGCCACCAGGCCACCAGCACGCCGAGGGCAATCAACAGCACCAGCGCGATCAACAGGCTGATGCGTTTGTTACGCCGATGGCGCTTGAGCAGTTGCTGTTTGCGGCTCATGGGTTCACTCACACGGTAAAAACCGGCACAGGATTGCACCAGCGGTCTTTGTATTCCCGGTCGGCGCGGCCGAAGGAAAACCGCAAAGGCTTGTCGAGGGTGCGAGCATGTTCCCAGGCACTTTGCGTGTTGAGGAAACTCAGCACGCTGCCGGGGCTGAACTCGCGGGTTTCGGGATCGACGCCACCGTTGATGTACTCGAC
Source organism: Pseudomonas sp. GW821-FHT10C09 (assembly GCF_059415465.1). Lineage (NCBI taxonomy): Bacteria > Pseudomonadati > Pseudomonadota > Gammaproteobacteria > Pseudomonadales > Pseudomonadaceae > Pseudomonas > Pseudomonas sp. GW821-FHT10C09. Next base: position 133,470 of record NZ_JBWKNG010000011.1, on the reverse strand, counting down.
GCTGATCCATTCCGGCGCTTCGACGCGGTACACCAGTTGAATCGCGATCGGTGCATCGTTGAGGAAAATCACCGAACCGATCAGTAAGTCGCGCAGCAGCTCGATCACCTCGCCCATGCGCTCTGCACCGGTAGCCGGGAAGCCCCAGCGACGCTGGAACAGGTCGCAATAAATCGCGGCCAGCTCGGCACTGGAAAACTCGGCGACCGGTCGCACAACGCCACCGGCTTCTTCCAGCAGGCGCAACTCACGGCGCTGGTTGTAACGGAATTTTTTCGACAGTTCTTCGGGCGTGCGCGCCATGGCCAGTTGTTCGGCCTGTAGCTTGATTTCGCTGAAACGGCCTTCGCTAAGGGCCGACAAATAACGCCCGCGATGGCGCAGCGGTGCTTGTGCATCGGCAGCTGCCGGCAGAATCACCTCGGCATTGCCGAGGTCGAACAAGCCTTTTTTGCCTCGGCGCTTGAGCACGTCCTTGGACAGCGCCAAGTCGCGTCCCCAGGTCGGGATGGCGGCTTTGACTTCACCGTTTTGCTCCCAGGCCAGGTAGCGCACCGGGATGTCGGCCAACTGCGCCAGGCGTTCAACCACCATGGGATGCGTCGCGACGCTACCGCCAAAACGTTGCCAGGCCTGTGCATAAGTCGAGGCGTCGACCACCGTCCAGCCACGTTCGCGCCAGCCTTGAAATCGGTTGAGCATCAGCCCCTCGGTGCCAGTTCTGTGACGTGTGGCAAATGCCAGAAAGCCTCGCGCACGGCGCGGTCGGAGAAACGCTCTCGCAAGCGGTCGAGCATCATCTCGGCACACTGGTGACGCTGCTGCTCGTCCATCGCGGCCAGATGGTGCAGCCCTTGAGCCAGGCGCTCGGCATCGCCCAACGGGAACAGGATGCCGACCCCTTCCACGACTTCCCTGGCACCACCGCACGCGGTCGCGAGCAACGGCACGCCGGCGGCCATGGCTTCGAGCAGCACCATGCCGAACGGTTCGTGATCGGAGCTCAAGGCAAACACATCGAAGGCACGGAAGTAGCGACGAGCATCCGGCACTTGACCGAGGAACAGCACCCGATCGCCGATACCCAGTTCCCGTGCCAGTTCCTTGAGGTCCTGTTCCAGTCGACCTTTACCGAGAATCACCAGTTGGCTATTGGCCGGCAACTGCGGTAATGCCAAGGCAAAACCGTGCAGCAGCGTGGCTTGGTCCTTGTCCGGATGCAGTCGCCCGACGTTACCGACAATCCAGGCATCAGCCGCCAGGCCCAGGGTTTCCCGAGCCTCCCGAACCGATACCTGACTGGTTTGCAAGGCTGGCACATCGATGCGGTTATAGAGCGTCTGAATTCGCCCGGCCGGCCATTTCGGCAGGCAACTGCGCATGTCGTCACGCACCGAGTCGGAAATTCCGAGCAGGCTGAGGCGCTTGCGGAAGATATGAGCGAACAGCTTGCGAGTGCCGCGCTTGTAATCGCCAAACCCGTGATGCACACCGATAACCGGCAACGAAGTGCCGAGCAAGGCGATGTAGATCGGCTTGAAGCGGTGGGCAATGCAGAAACTGAAATTGCGCGAAGCGGCGATCTTGCGCAGATCGCCGATGGCGCCCAGCTTCAGGCCACGAATGGCCTTGGAGCTGTATTCCATGAACAGCACTTCATCGGAAGCGCAGCCCGCAGCGACCTCACTGTCGGCGGCCCCGGTCAGAAAGACCGTGGTCACTCGATAGCCGGTCCCCGCGAACAGGCTGGCGTACTGCCGGGCGCAGTCCAGAAACGGGCCGTCATAGCCGTGACAGAACTGCAACACATGGCGTTCAGCCGAGCGAGTCATATGCGTCAGCGCCCTCTTTAACCACCAGGATGTCTTCCATGATCAGATACTGTAGGTCAGAGCCGAAGAACATGTTCAGGGCATCGGTCGGCGAGCAGATCATCGGCTCGCCACGACGGTTGAGCGAAGTGTTCAGCGACACGCCGTTGCCGGTCAGCACTTCCAGCGCCTTCATCATGTCGTAGTAGCGCGGGTTGTACTCGCGCTTGAGCACCTGGGCCCGGGACGTACCGTCTTCGTGGACGACTTCCGGCACGCGGGTCTTCCACTCTTCCGCCACTTCAAAGGTGAAGGTCATGAACGGCGCCGGGTGATCGATCTTGATCATCTGCGGGGCCACGGTGTCGAGCATCGACGGGCAGAAAGGCCTCCAGCGCTCGCGGAACTTGATCTGGTGGTTGATACGGTCAGCCACGCCGACAGCACTCGGGCAACCGATGATCGAACGACCGCCCAAGGCACGCGGACCGAACTCCATGCGCCCCTGGAACCAGGCCACCGGGTTGCCGTCGACCATGATCTTGGCAATGTTTTCCGGCATGTTGGCGAGCTTGCGCCAGACCGGCTTGCTCGGGTGACGGGCACAGGCTGCGAGCACGTCTTCGTTGGTGTACGACGGGCCGAGGTAGACGTGTTCCATCTTCTCGACCGGCACGCCACGGGCATTAGACACATACGCCGCCGCGCCGACCGCCGTACCGGCATCGCCGGAGGCAGGCTGGACAAACAGCTCCTTGACGTCATCGCGAGCGATGATTTTCTGGTTGAGCTTGACGTTCAACGCACAGCCGCCGGCGTAAGCCAGTTTGCCGGTTTCCTTGAGCACGTCGCCCAGGTAGTAGTCGATCATCTGCAGCGAGATTTTCTCGAACAGCGCTTGAATGCTCGCGGCGTAATGGATGTACGGCTCGTCGGCGATGTCGCCTTCGCGCTTCGGTCCCAGCCACTCGATCAGCTTCGGCGAGAAGTAGTAACCCTTGCCCTTTTCTTTGTAGCGACGCAGGCCGATGACGTTGGCGTAGTCGGTGTTGATCACCAGCTCGCCGTTTTCGAACGAAGCCAGGCGCGAGAAATCGTACTTGCTGGCGTCGCCGTACGGCGCCATGCCCATGACCTTGAACTCGCCGTCGAGCATATCGAAACCGAGGAACTCGGTGATCGCGCCATACAGGCCGCCGAGGGAGTCCGGATCGAAGAATTCCTTGATCTTGTGGATCTTGCCGTTCTCGCCGTAACCGAAGAAGGTCGTGGCGTACTCACCCTTGCCGTCGATCCCCAGGATCGCGGTTTTCTCTTTGAAACCGGAGCAGTGGTAAGCACTGGAGGCGTGGGCCAGGTGGTGTTCGACCGGCTCGATCTTGATTTTTTTCGGATCGAAGCCCAGTTGCTCGAGGCACCAGACAATCTTGTTGCGATAACGCTTGTAGCGACGGTTACCCATCAGGATCGCGTCAAGAGCACGATCCGGGGCGTACCAGTAACGCTTGGCGTACTGCCAGCGAGCCTTGCCGAAAATACTGATCGGTGCGAATGGAATCGCCACCACATCAACGTCGGACGGCTTGATGCCCGCCTGCTCCAGGCAGAACTTCGCCGACTCGTAGGGCATGCGGTTCTTTGCATGTTTATCGCGCACAAAGCGCTCTTCTTCAGCCGCCGCGACCAGCTTGCCGTCGATGTACAAGGCTGCGGAAGGATCATGGCTAAGGGCGCCGGACAGGCCAAGAATCGTCAATGCCACAGGGGTCTAGCCTCTTTAGTCTGCATGCAGGCGACAAGCGCCTCAAAAATTAATGTGCCCTCGCAAGCGGCGAGAGACAGCTAAAGGGCGGGATTATAGCTTAAAAGCGGCGGCAAACCTCTAGCCGGAAACGGAGGGCGCGCGCGTTGACAGTAGAAGGTCGTCGACATAGACTCCTGCGCAAATGGACTGGGGGATCCCGGTCGGCGTTCTGGCCTCGGTGAGTTTCACCGGGGCTTTTCGCTTTCTGAAAGGGGGAAAATCTTTAAACCCCAGTTTTCAAAACCCTCTCCCACGTTGTTACGACCGCCACTGCAGTAGAACTTGCGTTTGAGCACGTCAAAGGCACGGTTTTCCTGGCCTGAACGCAAAACGCTCATACCAATGGGTCTTGCAACAAGATCCGCCAACTGTAGCCCCGTGGAATTCACTTGTTTGGTTGCAAAGACAATATCGAACGGAAGCTGAATGCCCAATCGGTTCACGCCGTCGCACATTCGGCGAAACTCCAACTCAAGCTCGTTATCCTCCCGCTTCCCCCGACGCTCGAAAATCACATGGGTCAACGCACCCTGCTGATTCTTTTCCTGTAGAAACTCGTAAAGCGTTTCCAGACAGAAGCCGAGAGCGACGTGATAAGGATTGTGAACCGGGCCCTGTTTTTCACGGAGTGCAGCTTTGTCGATGACGCAACTGATCAGGACGAAATTGCTCGCATCAATGATGCCCGTCAACTCCTCCAGAAAGGCATGTTTGTGTTGCCTGGACGTAAAAAGGCTAGAGAACGCTCCCTTTTCTTTTCGAATTTCCAACTCATGCAGACCAATCAGGTCGTGCCCCATGTGATTGAATTTGAACTTCTGAAGGGCAGGAATAACCTTTTCGCAATAATGCCTTTTATGAAAAACACAAAATGCGAGCACGAACATTGGATAGTTTGGATCTAATGTTTGCATCCCATGATCGCCGCTCTCGTCGACGTAGATGATGTAGTCGCTGTACTTCCCGGTTGGAGGCAAACGCGTTTGCGAATCGCCATTAGCGTTGAACTCGCTTTCGTTTTCAAAAAGAAAAAACTGTTGGGAATACAACAGAGTCACCCACGGCCTGGGCGCCAGTAAATGCTGAGATTGCCGTCCGTAGCCTGGCGGTAGATCGTAAACGGCAAAGACACGGTATCGAAGACACCCGACAGGCCCAGGTCCAGCAGCACGAACGGCACAAGGAAGCCGGTCGGATCCGGCGGGGCATTCAATACGCAGAAGTCATAGGCCAGACCGCTGTAAATGCGGGGAATGGACTGACAGTAGGTTTTTTGTTTTCTGAGACTGCGGGCTGCGTCTTCATCATCTTGCAGCACCGTCATTGTGGTCCCGCAGCCGGTCAGCGCGAGCGAGAAAGCACCCAACATAACAGCGATTTTTATGGTCAAGATTTGCCCTCCGTGAACGTCAGGCAAACTAGCATCGTGGCTATTCAGGGCACAGTTCATGGGGTCTGTAGATCATGTAGGACGTTTCATTAAAACTTGTCCCCTAATCTTTGTTGCCCCATCGGCCCCCATCGCGAGCAGGCTCACTCCTACACTGGGATCTGCGTCGTGCACAAAACCCCTGTGGGAGCGAGCCTGCTCGCGATAGGACCGAAGGTCCGATTCAAGCAGCTCTGGAGATATCTTTGGGTAGACGCTGATCAATGACCTGATACAGCGCGCTGCTCTCAGGCCAGTTGCGCATGAACCGCGCCCGGTCCCGCGCATAGGCCGGGGCAAAGCTGCCCACCGAGCCATGCTGACACATCGAGTCCAGGTCAATCAGCGCCCAGCGATCTTCCTGCCAGAACAGGTTGTGGCCCTTGAAGTCACCATGACTGATGCGCGCGCCGATCAGTTCGGCGAACAAATGATCCAGCGCCAGCAGTTCCCCTTCAGGTGCATTGCCGCTTTCAACATAAGGCGCAAAACGCTCGATGATGTCCGGCCCCGGCAAATACTCGGTCACCAGATAGGCCCGACTGCGCAGCCAGAAAAAACGCGACTCCAGCAATGCCAGCGGCTTGGGCGTGGCGATACCGAGGAACGCCAGGCGATTGCCTTCGCGCCAAGAGTGCCAGGCACGGCTCGGACGCCAGAAGCGTTTGAGCCAATGGGCAAAGCCTTTGATGTTGTAGCGCTTGATGACCAGCGTCCGACCATCGAGCTCGACTTTTCCTACACTCGCCGCGCCACCGGTTTTGTACAAATGGCCTTGATCGAGCAAGGCATCGGCCTGCTCCAGCACCGGCAGCATCGCCGCCTCTTCCTCACGACGAATCGCCCGCAGACCAAACGCCCCGCGCTGGACGCTGAACAGCGTGCATTCGCGGCCGACCTTGATCAGAAAGTCTTTCAAGCGCCAGGTGCGAACCTTATCGATCTGCTTCTGCAAGGCTTCCATGGGCAAGGCGTGCTCGCCGTTGCTCAACAGGTAATACACCAGCAGTTCTTCGATGAACGGTTCCAGCGTCTTGGGCAACTGCGCAAAAAATACGCCGAGGTTTTCCAGGACTTTGTTGCGCGACAACGGTTGACCCGGCGTTTCAGCACAGACACCGCCGCCATCGATCAGGTACAAGCGGCCGCGCTGACGCAGCAGGTTGTCCAGATGCAGGTCTTCCTGCCACAGCCCCTTGCGATGCATTTGGCCGATTGCGCCCAATGCCTCGGCAATCACCGCCCCTTGCATATCCGCCAACACGGGCAAGTGTTCGACTTTTTTCCAAGTCTCCCCCAGGCTTTCGGCGCCCTCGAGGAAATCGAACAGCAGCCAGCCGCCCTCGCCTTCCTTTAGCCCATCCGCCAGCAACTGCGGGGTGGTCAGGCCTTGATCGGCAAGCAAACGCACGCCGGCCAGTTCACGCTGAAAATGTCGCGCTGCCTTGCTGCCGACCAGTAACTTGGCCAGCACCGGACGGCCACGCCACACGCCGGCACCGACATAACGCTGCCCCGGCAAAACCCGCAGCAGGCTCAACAATTGCAAATCGGCGGGACCTGCGGCATCGGCCAGCGCAATGCTCATGGGAAGACTCGGTGTGCGGCCAGCGTTTTTCAGCTCGGACAAGCGCATCAGCGGGTCTCCTTGCGACTGCGTCGCGCAGTCAGACGTGACACCCAACTGTCCACCAGCGAACTGTCCGAGGGCTGATCGACATAGACCGCCAGCAATTCGCGCAACTGCGCGTCGGTCCACTCCGGTGCGCGACGCAGCAACGGCTCCAGGTCCTTGACCCGATCACGCTGACCGAACAGCAGCGGCCGGGTCTTTTCTAGGTCGATCAACTGAGCCAGATACCCGTCGCCCGTCGCCTGAAGAAAAATATGCTTGGGGTAGAAACAGCCATGAACCTGACGCACGCCGTGCAGACGTCGCGCCAGCTCACCACAGGCTTTGAGAATGGCCGAATGTTGCGCCTCGCTCAGGTCCGACCAGCGCTGCAACAGCGAATCCAGGTCATCCCAACCGTCCAGCGCGCGAGTCAGCAGCACCGCGCGGACTTCGCCGCTGACTTTACGCTCACCAAAAAACGCTGCCTTCAGCGCCGGAATACCGAGCTTTTCATAGCGGCTGATGTTGCGAAACTCACGGGCAAAGCTCGGCTCGCCAAAGGGCGCGTGGAAGGTGCGCGTCAGGTAGTTGCTCTGGCGCTTGAGGTAAAAACCACGACCCTCCAGGTCCAGCCGAAACACACTGCTCCAGCCACCACCCACGGTGTTGGGCTCATCCACGGCTTCGAGCTGTTTGGCCCAGAGCGCATCGAACGTGCCGAGGCCATGGCGCTCAAGCAGCGCACGGTCTTCAGCGGCCAGAAAATCAGTCATTCGCGTCCCTCGAAAAATCTCACCACGTGCCGGATGCGTTTCTTGTCGGCGGCATTCAGCCGGTCACGCTGGCGGTATTGCAGGTAAAAGCGCAGGCGCTGGGTCGCCGACAGGTGATATTTGGCCACCTTGTCCAGGCAGGCCAGGTCTTTGGTGATGCGGTATTTAAGCCAGAAGCCGTGCCAGAAATCGCCATTGGGGCAATCGATCAGGAACAGTCGGGCTTGATCATCGACCAGCAGGTTGCGCCACTTCAAATCGTTATGGGTAAAGCGATTGTCGTGCATGGTCCGGGTGTAACCGGCCAATTGCCGACTGATGGCGTCGACCCAGGCACGGTCTGCCAACTTGGCGTCGCGGCGCTCGGCGAAGGCCGACAGGTCTTCGGTGTTGGGCAGTTCGCGGGTGATCATCGCCCCACGACTGTAGGCTGCGCCACGTCGCTCCAGGCCCCAGGCCACCACTTCGGCGGTGGGAATGCCCCACTTGGCGAAGCGTTTGAGGTTCTGCCATTCGGCCTTTACCCGGGGTTTGCCCAGGTAACGACGCAGGCCTTTTCCAGCGCCGACGTAGCGTTTGACGTAATAATTGACGCCGTTGCGATTGACGCGGATGACCTCGGACAACGGGTCGCGGGTCACGCGCTCGCCTTGCAGCGCGAACACCGCTTCAAGGCTGCCAAAATCTTCTGCCAAATCGCTGTAAGCGGGCTCCAGTCTCCAACCCGCCATCAGAGCGCATCCCCATATCGCTGTTTACGGTCATAGAGTTTATTGGCCTTGCCTTCAAGCCAGGCGAGCAATGACGCTTCCTCGGCCAGAATCTGGCGCAGTGGCTGCTGGAAGTAGCCCTTGAGGAAACGCATTTTGTCGCGCCGGGTCAGGCCAATGTCCAGGGCCGAAAAGTACAGCGCCGCCAGATCCTTGTTGCGCCAGCGCTGGGTGATCGCCGGGCGGGTCTGGGCACGATGCAGGTCGATCACCGAGAGTTTGAAATCATCCGCCGTCACCGGTTTGTCGGTGTGCAGCAGGAAGTGGCAGATGTAGCAGTCGCGATGGTTGACCCCGGCGCGGTGCATCATGCCAGTCATGCGCGCGACTTCGGCGATCAGCGCTCGCTTGAGTTTTGGCTCGGGCGGGTTTTTGACCCAATCAATGCTGAAGTCTTCGAGGCTGACGGTCGGCGCCAGTTCTTCGGTGACGATGAACGAATGCTGATCCGCCGGGTTGCTGCCCTTCTCGCCGTAAGCCACGGCGGTCATGGTCGGCACGCCGACTTCCTGCAAGCGCTGAATGGCTTTCCATTCCTGACCCGCGCCGAGGACCGGCAGCTTGGCCGTCAGCAGGTTCTTGAAGATCTCGCCCCAGCCAATGCCCCGGTGGATCTTCACGAAAAAACCATTGCCGTTCACTTCAGTGCGCAAGGTCCGGCGCGCTTCCAGCTCACGGTAAACCTCGCCCTCGAGGCCTTCGACTTCGGTGAACGCATCGCGTCCGGCCCAAAGGCTCTTGAACGGTTCAGCCAGCATCAACTTCATTAAGCGTGCTCCGCCAGAATCACATCGGCCGCGCGTTGCGGCATGCTGTAGAGGTCGGCCGTCTCGGCAAAGGCCAGACCGTTGCGGCTCCAGGCCGCCCGTGCTTGAGCGTCATTCAACATGCCGGTCAGGTACTGCGTCAGTTGTGCCTGCTCGAAGGGTTCGTCCAGCACCAGACCGGCATCGGCCTCGGCGATGTAATGGGCGTAACCACAGACCGCGCTCACCAACACCGGCAACCCGGCCACCAGGGCTTCGAGCAACACGGTCCCGGTGTTTTCGTTGTACGCCGGGTGGATCAACAGGTCAGCGCCGAGCAGGAAACGCGGGATATCGCTGCGCCCCTTGAGGAACGTCACGTTATCGCCCAGACCCAAAGCAGCGCTCTGCATCTGGAATAATTTGGGGTCATCCTGGCCAATTACAAACAGCCGGGTGCGTTTCTTCAGATCGGCGGGCAAAGCGGCCAGCGCCTTGAGGCTGCGATCCACGCCTTTGGTCTTGAACCCGGAGCCGATTTGCACCAGCAGCAGTTCATCGTCTTTCAGGTTGAACTCGGCTCTAAAACCGGCACGAATCTCGGCGGCATTGGCCGGCGCGCGACGGTCCTGGGAGATCCCTGGCGGCAGCAGGTGAAAACGTTCCAGCGGCGTGTCGTAATGCTTGATGAACAGCGGCTGCTGCACTTCGGAAATCATCAGCACTTCAGTCTTGGCGTCCTTGGCGAACACCGCGCGCTCGTACTCGGCGAAGTGCCGGTAGCGGCCCCAGCGACGGTACAGCGAGTGCCGCAGGTTCTGCGCCTTGTCTTCGAAACAGCCGTCGGCGGCGTAGTAAACGTCCAGGCCCGGCATCTTGTTGAAACCGATCAAGCGGTCCACGGGGCGCCTGGCCAGATCCGCTTCCATCCACTCGCTGAGTTTTTCGTTACGGCGATGATTGAACAGCGCCTTGACCGGCGCCACCAACACTTCGAAACCCGGCGGAACGTCGCCTTCCCAGATCAGTGTGTAGACACGAATCTGATGGCCGCGCTGCTGACATTCGAGGGCGATGCGCATGAAGTCACGCTGCAGCCCCCCGAACGGAAAATACTTGTACAAGACGAATGCCAATTGCATCAGCGCAGCTCCTCAGCCAGTAACAACGTGCTCAGTCGGGTCGCGACACGCTCGGGATTCAGACGCGTGAAGCACAACGGCCACTCGCGTTTCAGGTTGAACTGACGGGCATCCTGTTCCGTCGGTTGATACGTGCATTTCTTTTGCAGGCACGGGGCGCAGGGGAAATCGCTGGCGATGTGAATCTGCGCTTTACCGTAGGCACCGGTCAGGCCCGGGTTGGTCGGGCCGAACAGCGACAGGGTCGGGACGTCGAGCGCGGCGGCCAGATGACCCAGGCCGGTGTCCACGGCGACACAGGCCTGCGCGCCGGCCAGCACTTTGCCGACACCGGCGAGGTTCAACTTGGGCAACACTTCGACATGGCGGAACCCGGCGGCAATGCGCTCGGCCCGGGCTTTCTCGATCGGGTTGCCCCACGGCAGCTTCACGCCGACGCCCAGATAGCCGACGCGCTCGGCCAGCTCGCGCCAGTAGGCTTCGGGCCAGTGTTTGGTGTCCCACGTGGTGCCATGCAGGAAAAGCACGTACGGATTCTTGCGCGGCAGTTCGACCAGGCGCTCGACGTTCAGGCCGTAGTCGCCCAAGCCTTTGGGCAAGTCATAGCCCAACGCCAGAGCGAATAGCTGGCGCACCCGCTCCACCGCGTGCTGCCCACGCCCCACCGCCAGACGACGGGAGTAGAAACGCGCCGCCACCGGCTCGCGCGCCGAGTCCTTGTCCAGCCCGGCAACGGGCGCCTTGACGTAGCGTGTTAACCAGGCGCTTTTCAGCAGGCCCTGGGCGTCGATCACCAGATCATATTTTTCGGCACGAATGGCTTGTTTGAAGCGCTTCCACTCGCCGCTCTTGATGGTTTGCCAGAGGTTCTTGCGCCAGCGACGGATCGCCACCGGGATCACCTTGCCCACGGCCGGGTGCCAGGTCGGAATCTCGGCAAAGCCTTCTTCCACCACCCAGTCGAACTTGATGCCGGGGATCGCCCGCGCCGCGTCGGTCAACGCCGGCAACGCGTGAATCACGTCGCCCAGTGAAGAAGTCTTGATCAGCAGAACCCGCAAACTATTTGACCTCGACCACAGTGCCCTGCAACCGCTGCAAGGCTTCGTTCACTGCTTGCGGCATCAGCTGGCGCAAGCAGTTGTAATGACCGAAACGGCACGTGCGATCGAAGCACGGACTGCATTCGATGCCCAGGCGTACCACTTCGACGTGCTCGGCCAACGGCGGGGTAAAGCCCGGCGATGTCGAGCCATAGACCGCCACCAGCGGGCGGTTCAACGCGGCGGCGACGTGCATCAGGCCAGAGTCGTTGGACACCACCGCATCGGCGCAGGACATCAAATCGATGGCTTCGGCCAGCGAGGTGCCGCCGCTGAGGTTGACCGCCTCTTCACGCAGGCCGGGAATCAGCCGCGCGCGGATGTCTTCGCCCACCGCGTGATCGTTTTTCGAACCGAACAGCCAGACTTGCCAGCCTTCACGAATCTTCGCCTCGGCGACCTTGGCGTAATGCTCGGACGGCCAGCGCTTGGCTTCGCCGAACTCGGCACCTGGGCACAGGACCAGCACCGGGCGGTCGAGGGCCAGGTCGAATTTGGCCAGCGTCGCTTCGCGGGTGACCGGGTCGATCTGCAAGCTCGGGCGTGGATAAGGGGTCGGCAGTTCGGCGCCGGGCTCATAAGCCAGGGCCATGAAGCGCTCGATCATCAGCGGATAACGTTCTTTATCCAGCGTGCGCACGTCATTGAGCAGGCCGTAGCGGAACTCGCCACGCCAGCCGGTGCGCTTAGGAATGCCGGCGAAGAACGGCACCAGCGCCGACTTCAGCGAATTGGGCAGCAAAATCGCCTGGTCGTACTGGCCGGCCAGGGATTTGCCGATGCGCCGACGGGTCGCCAGCTCCAAGGCACCGTGGCCGAGCGGAAAGCTCAAGGCCTGCCGGACTTCGGGCATGCGCTCCAGGATCGGCCGGCTCCACTCGGGGGCCAGGACGTCGATTTCGCATTGCGGGTGGCGTTGCTTGAGGCACTGAAACAGTGTCTGCGCCATCACCATGTCACCGACCCAACTGGGCCCAACGATCAGAATTTTCATGTGGTTTCCAAAAACGAACCGGGGAGGCCTACGCCTCCCCGCCTCGAGAATCCAGCACTCGCAGCCTTGGCTGCCAGGTCATTTTGGATGAGCCGGTTGGGACTCATCGGATCAAATTCATACATATCTATATCAGCAAACATAAAACGTTGTGGCGAGGGAGCTTGCTCCCGCTGGGCTGCGAAGCAGCCCCTGGATCTGCCACCGAATTTCAACTGACACACTGCGCCGACTGAATTACGACTGCTTCGCAGCCGAACGGGAGCAAGCTCCCTCGCCACAAAAGCTTGCCACATTCCAAGCCAGCTTCAACTCAATCCCAGCTCGCGCCAGATCCGCAGTACCTGTCGCCGTTCGTCCGCGAACTGATCGCCTGGTATCACCCCGGCGTCCTTCTGCAAGGCCTGCCGGTGAGCGGCGGAGCGGTAGGCTTTATAGGCCTCGCGCAGCAAGTTGGCGTCTTCGACGGGCATCAGCCCTTCGTGTTCCAGCTCTTCCAGAATGCGGATGTTGTCGGTCCAGCGCAGCAATGGCGGGTGTGTTTCGGACCACGCCAGGGCCGCGTATTGCACCATAAATTCAATATCGACGATACCTCCGGCGTCCTGCTTGAGATCGAACGGCGCCGTGGCCTCGAAGGCATTTGCCCCGGTGCCGGCCGCGGTGCTCTTGCTGCCAAGGTTGTCGCGCATCTTGGCACGCATCTCGCTGACCTCCTGACGCAAGGTCGCCAGGTCCCGCGCCTTGCCCAATATCGCTGCGCGCACCTTCTCGAACGCCTGGCCGACGTCCTGACTGCCCACCAGCACCCGCGCCCGCACCAACGCCTGATGCTCCCAAGTCCAGGCTTCATTTTCCTGATAGCGGGCAAACGCCCCCAGCGAACTGACCAACAACCCCGATGCACCGGACGGGCGCAGGCGCATGTCCACTTCATACAACTGGCCGGAGTTGGTCTGCGCCGTCAGCAGGTGAATGATCCGCTGCCCCAACCGGGTGAAAAATTGCGCGCCATCAATCGGTTTCGGCCCGTCGGTTTCCGCTTGCGGATCGCCGTCATGGATGAACACCAGGTCGAGGTCCGAACCATGCCCCAATTCCAGCCCGCCGACTTTCCCGTAACCGACAATGATGAAGCCGGGATCGCACAACGTGCCGTCGGTGCGCAGCGGCGTGCCGTACTTGGCCACGGTCTGGCGCCAGGCCAGGGCCAGCACTTGTTCGAGGATCGCCTCAGCCAGCCAGGTCAGGTAATCGCTGACTTTCATCAACGGCAGACTGCCGGCGATTTCCGAGGCCGCGACGCGCAAGCGATGCGCCAGTTTGAAATGGCGCAGGGCTTCCATTTGCTGCTCGAGGTCGTCCTCGGGAATCCGCGTCAGGCGCTCGCGCAACTCGGCGGCCAGTTCCGGCGCCAGCGGCGGCTTGAATAGCCGGCCTTCGTTGAGCAATTCGTCGAGCAGCAGCGGGAAACGGGTGATTTGCTCGGCGATCCACGGGCTCGCGGCGCACAAGGTCAGCAAGCGGCGCAGCGCACCGGGGTTTTCGGTCAGCAACACCAGGTACGCGGAGCGACGGGCCACGGCTTCCACCAGCGGCAACACGCGTTCCAGCACCAGATCCGGATTGGCATGCTCAACAGCCTGAGCCAACAACCGTGGAATAAAGGCATCAAGGCGTTCTCGACCCAGCCGCTGCATCGCTCGCAGTTGCGGACTGCTGCGCAAACCGGCCAACGCTTTCAGGGCTTTGGTGGCGTCCTTGAAACCGCCCTCTTCCAACTGACGGCAAGCCGCTTCTTCGTCCTGAGCCTCTTCCCACAGCGGCAGCCATTCGCCGCCGACCACCACTTCGCTTTCGGTGCCTTCCTCTTCATCAGGATCGGCAATCACCTGAGCGAAGTGCCAGGCCACGCGGCCACGCCAATACATCAGTTGCTCGTGGAAAGCGTCCCAGTCGGCAAAGCCCAACATAAAGGCAATGCGCGCCTGATCCTGCGCGCCGTCCGGCAGCATCTGGGTCTGGCGGTCGGCGATCGCCTGGATCGCATGCTCGGTGTAACGCAGGAATTCGTAGCCTTCGCGCAACTCGCTGATGACCGCCGGCGGCAGGTAACCCTGACCTTCCAGCGTGCTCAGTACTTTTAATAGAGGACGTTGTTGCAGGCTCAGGTCGCGGCCGCCGTGAATCAGCTGAAAGGCCTGGGCGATAAATTCGACTTCGCGGATGCCGCCAGAACCGAGCTTGATGTTGTCGGCCATGCCCTTGCGCCGCACTTCCTGCTGGATCAGCTGCTTCATGGTGCGCAACGCTTCGATGGCCGAAAAATCCAGGTAACGCCGGTAAACGAACGGGCGCAGCATGTCCTGCAATTGCGCGCCGGCCAGTTGATCGCCGGCCACCACCCGCGACTTGATCATCGCGTAACGCTCCCAGTCCCGGCCCTGATCCTGGTAATACTGCTCCAGCGCATTGAAGCTCAAGACCAACGCACCGGCCGAACCGTAAGGGCGCAAGCGCATGTCGACGCGGAACACGAAACCGTCGACGGTCATCGGGTCCAGCGCCTTGATCAAACGCTGGCCGAGGCGGATGAAAAATTCCTGGTTATCCAGCGAGCGCTTCACCCCGACGGTTTCGCCGCCCTCGGGGTAGGCGAAGATCAGGTCGATGTCGGACGACAGATTGAGCTCCACGGCGCCGAGCTTGCCCATGCCGAGGATGACCATCTGCTGCGGCTCGCCACTGCGCCGGCCGGTCGGCACGCCGAATTGCTGGCAGTGACGCGAGTACAACCACTGATAGGCCTGATCGATGCTCGCATCGGCCATGTCCGAGAGGTCGCGGCAGGTCTGGACCAGATCCGCCTGACGGGTCAGGTCGCGCCAGATGATCCGCACTTGATGACGGGTGCGCTGGCGACGCAGGACGCGGCCGAGTTCGTCTTCGGTTTCCGCTGCATTCACCGCCGCCGCAATCTGCGCGCACAACTCGCCGGGCGCGTAGCTGCGGTCCAGTTCGCCGGACTGCACCAGCGCCAGCAACATCAAAGGGTCACGCACACTCTGTTCAATCACAAAGTCGCTGGCCGCCGCGACACGGGCGAATTGCACCCAGCGTTCCGGCGTCCAGGTCGACAGGCCATGCTCGTCTTCAAGTGCCGCAACGGCGGCGCGGAACGACTGCTCGGCACGGGTGACAAACGGCAGGAGAATGGCGGGCAGTTCGGCAAGCGCGGGAAGGCTCATGGTCTATCCTTGATCGGCGTAGAACGGGTTGCATGTAGTGAATTTTCATATTGCACTACGTGGAGGACTGTCGAACAAAAGTTAGAAATAGCTGAAAATTCTTTATTTTTGGCAGTGAACATCAAGCTTTCACCTTTTGTGGTTGGTAAAAGACCAACCTTAACGATTATTCTCACAACGCAGCCGGAGGCCACAAGCCATTCATCTGTAGTTTTACTACTCGTATATACATTCGAAAGGCTGAAATGCCCGAAGATTTGTAGTAAAACTACACGCCGCCGGAACAACCTCTCGGCAATCCAAGAATTTATATCGTCTGCCCACAAGGCCAGTCGCAAACTCAGGCAACCGATTCTGGAAGCCTTTCCGCCCTGGAGCAAGCCATGCAAGACCTCGATCCCGTCGAAACCCAGGAATGGCTGGACGCCCTGGAATCGGTTCTCGACAAAGAAGGCGAAGACCGCGCTCACTATCTGATGACCCGTATGGGCGAATTGGCGACCCGCAGCGGTTCGCAATTGCCTTACGCCATCACCACGCCATACCGCAACACCATTCCTGTTACCCACGAAGCACGCATGCCTGGCGACCTGTTCATGGAACGCCGCATTCGCTCGTTGGTACGCTGGAACGCGATGGCCATGGTGATGCGTACGAACCTGAAAGATTCTGACCTGGGCGGTCACATCTCCAGCTTCGCCTCCAGCGCCACCCTGTATGACATCGGCTTCAACTATTTCTTCCAGGCCCCGACCGACGAACACGGCGGCGACCTGATCTACTTCCAGGGCCACACCTCGCCAGGCGTTTACGCCCGTGCATTCATGGAAGGCCGCATCACCGAAGACCAGATGAACAACTTCCGCCAGGAAGTCGATGGTCACGGCTTGTCGTCCTACCCGCACCCTTGGCTGATGCCTGACTTCTGGCAGTTCCCGACCGTATCCATGGGTCTGGGCCCGATCCAGGCGATCTACCAGGCACGTTTCATGAAGTACCTGGAAGCCCGTGGCTTCATTCCTGAAGGCAAGCAGAAAGTCTGGTGCTTCCTGGGCGACGGCGAGTGTGACGAGCCGGAATCCCTGGGCGCGATCTCGCTGGCTGGCCGCGAAAAGCTCGACAACCTGATCTTCGTCATCAACTGCAACCTGCAGCGCCTCGACGGCCCGGTTCGCGGCAACGGCAAGATCATCCAGGAACTCGAAGGCGTGTTCCGCGGTGCTCAGTGGAACGTGACCAAAGTCATCTGGGGCCGTTTCTGGGACCCACTGCTGGCCAAAGACGTCGACGGCATCCTGCAACGTCGCATGGACGAAGTCATCGACGGCGAGTACCAGAACTACAAAGCCAAAGACGGCGCGTTCGTGCGCGAACACTTCTTCAACTCGCCAGAACTCAAGGCGATGGTTGCTGATCTGTCCGACGACGAGATCTGGAAACTCAACCGTGGCGGCCACGACCCGTACAAGGTCTACGCGGCGTACCACGAAGCGGTCAACCACAAAGAACAACCAACCGTCATCCTGGCCAAGACCATCAAGGGTTATGGCACCGGTGCCGGCGAAGCGAAGAACACCGCGCACAACACCAAGAAGGTTGATGTTGAAAGCCTGAAGCTGTTCCGCGATCGTTTCGACATCCCGGTCAAGGACGAAGAGCTGGAAAACCTGCCGTTCTTCAAGCCAGAGCCAAACAGCGCCGAAGCCCGTTACCTGAGCGAGCGCCGCACTGCACTGGGCGGTTTCGTGCCACAGCGCCGCGCGAAGAGCATCAGCGTACCAACGCCGCCACTCGATACCCTCAAGGCAATCCTTGATGGCTCGGGTGACCGTGAGATTTCCACCACCATGGCGTTCGTGCGGATCCTCGCGCAACTGGTCAAGGACAAGGAAATCGGCTCGCGCATCGTTCCGATCATCCCGGACGAAGCCCGTACCTTCGGTATGGAAGGCATGTTCCGTCAGTTGGGCATCTACTCCTCCGTCGGCCAGCTCTACGAGCCAGTCGATAAAGACCAGGTGATGTTCTACAAGGAAGACAAGAAGGGCCAGATCCTCGAAGAAGGCATCAACGAAGCGGGCGCCATGAGCTCCTTCATCGCTGCCGGTACTTCGTACTCCAGCCACAACCAGCCAATGCTGCCGTTCTACATCTTCTACTCGATGTTCGGCTTCCAGCGTATCGGCGACCTCGCCTGGGCCGCTGGCGACAGCCGTACCCGTGGCTTCCTGATCGGCGGCACCGCCGGCCGGACCACGCTGAACGGCGAAGGCCTGCAACACGAAGATGGTCACAGCCACATCCTGGCCGGCACCATCCCGAACTGCCGCACCTTTGATCCAACCTACGGCTATGAGCTGGCGGTGATCATCCAGGACGGCATGAAGAAGATGACCGAAGAGCAACAGGACGTTTTCTACTACATCACCGTGATGAACGAGTCCTACCAGCAGCCAGCCATGCCGGCCGGTGTCGAGGAAGGCATCATCAAGGGCATGTACCTGCTCGAAGAAGACACCCGCGAAGCGGCGCACCACGTTCAGCTGATGGGCTCCGGCACCATCCTGCGTGAAGTGCGTGAAGCGGCGAAGATTCTGCGTGAAGAGTTCAACGTCGGCGCTGACGTATGGAGCGTTACCAGCTTCAACGAACTGCGTCGCGATGGCCTGGCCGTCGAGCGCACCAACCGTCTGCACCCGGGCCAGAAGCCTAAGCTGAGCTACGTCGAAGAGTGCCTGAACGGCCGTAAAGGTCCGGTCATCGCCTCTACCGACTACATGAAGTTGTTCGCTGAGCAAATTCGTCAGTGGGTCCCGTCCAAGGAATTCAAAGTCCTGGGCACCGACGGTTTCGGCCGCAGCGACAGCCGCAAGAAACTGCGTCATTTCTTCGAAGTCGACCGTCATTTCGTGGTGTTGGCAGCCCTGGAAGCATTGGCTGACCGTGGTGACATCGAACCTAAGGTTGTGGCTGAAGCCATCACCAAGTTCGGTATCAACCCGGAAAAACTCAACCCACTGGACTGCTGAGGAGAGATTCTGTGAGCGAACTCATTCGCGTACCTGACATCGGCAGCGGTGAAGGTGAAGTAATTGAACTGTTTGTGAAGGTCGGCGACCGTGTCGAAGCCGACCAGAGCATCCTGACGCTGGAGTCGGACAAGGCGAGCATGGAAATTCCTGCGCCTAAAGCCGGCATCGTCAAAAGCATTAAAGTGAAGCTGGGCGATCGCCTGAAAGAAGGCGACGAACTGCTCGAGCTGGAAGTCGAAGGTGCCGCTGCTGCGGCCCCTGCGGCTACTGCTGCCGCTGCGCCTGCTGCAAAAGCTGAAGCCAAACCGGCTGCCGCACCTGCTGCCGCCGCTGCGCCGGCCGCCGCTTCGATTCAGAAAGTGCACGTGCCGGATATCGGTTCGGCAGGCAAGGCCCAGATCATCGAGATCCAGGTCAAGGTCGGCGACACCGTCCAGGCTGATCAATCCTTGATCACCCTGGAATCCGACAAGGCGAGCATGGAAATCCCTTCGCCCGCCGCGGGCGTGATCAAGGCCATCAGCGTCAAGCTCAACGACGAAGTCGGCACCGGCGACCTGATTCTGGACCTGGAAGTGGCGGGTGCTGCGGCCCCTGCTGCCGCCCCGGCCCAGGCTGCTGCACCTGCCGCCGCTGCTCCAGCGCCAGCCGCTGCAGCTCCGGCTGCTCCAGTGGCCGACAGCGTTCAGGACATCCACGTTCCGGACATCGGTTCGGCGGGCAAGGCCAAGATCATCGAAGTCCTGGTCAAGGCCGGCGACACCGTTGAAGCCGACCAGTCGCTGATCACCCTGGAATCCGACAAGGCGAGCATGGAAATTCCATCGCCTGCCGCTGGCGTGGTGGAAAGCGTTTCCATCAAGCTGGATGACGAAGTCGGTACCGGCGACCTGATCCTCAAGCTGAAAGTCAAAGGCGCTGCGCCTGCTGCTGCCCCGGCTCCGGCTGCTGCTGCACCAAGTGCTCCGGCTCAAGCCGCTGCTGCACCTGCTGCCACCGCACCTGCTGCTGCCCCGGTTGCTGCTCCAGCCAAGCCTGGCGCCAAAGTTCACGCCGGCCCGGCCGTGCGTCAACTGGCGCGCGAGTTCGGCGTCGAGCTGAACGCCGTCGGCGCCAGTGGCCCGCACGGTCGCATCCTCAAGGAAGACGTGCAGGTTTACGTCAAGGCGATGATGCAGAAGGCCAAGGAAGCACCGGCCGCTGCTGCCGGCGCAACCGGCGGCGCGGGCATCCCGCCGATTCCGGTCGTGGACTTCAGCCGCTTCGGTGAAACCGAAGAAGTGCCGATGACTCGCCTGATGCAAATCGGCGCGTCGAGCCTGCATCGCAGCTGGCTGAACATTCCGCACGTGACTCAGTTCGATTCGGCTGATATCACCGAGCTGGAAGCGTTCCGTATCGCTCAGAAAGCCGTTGCAGAGAAGGCCGGCGTCAAGCTGACCATCCTGCCGCTGCTGCTCAAGTCCTGCGCGCATTTGCTCAAGGAACTGCCGGACTTCAACAGTTCGCTGGCACCAAGCGGCAAAGCGATCATCCGCAAGAAGTACGTGAACATCGGCTTCGCCGTCGACACCCCTGAAGGCCTGCTGGTACCGGTCATCAAGAACGTCGACCAGAAGAGCCTGTTGCAACTGGCAGCCGAAGCCGCTGCGCTGGCCGCCAAAGCCCGCGACAAAAAGCTCACTGCTGACGACATGCAAGGCGCCTGCTTCACCATTTCCAGCCTCGGCCACATTGGCGGCACCGGCTTCACGCCGATCGTCAACGCGCCGGAAGTGGCGATCCTCGGTGTTTCCAAGGCAACCATCCAGCCAGTCTGGGACGGCAAAGCCTTCCAGCCGAAACTGATGCTGCCACTGTCGCTTTCCTACGATCACCGCGTGATCAACGGCGCCGCTGCTGCACGCTTCACCCAGCGTCTGAGCAGCCTGCTGGCGGACATCCGCACCATCTTGCTGTAACACCGGCCGGCCCTCCCTAACCGGAGGGCCGCTCGCGTTCCACGATTTCCGAGCGCCACGCTCGTACCTCAACCCCGCCAATTTGGCGGGGCTTTTTTTGCCTTGAATAAAGTCTCTTCCTACGTTCGTGGTTGATTTTGCCCACAACGCACGTCCACTTCCTCGCGATATTTTTTGCAATCCAGCAACTAGTCTTAGTCCAACTGATAGTGGATAAAACCACATCATGCACATTCCGCTTAGTTAGCGCTTACTTCGAATGGATTCGAACATGCTCAAACCCACTGTCGGCCCGATTATTGGCCACACTACAACTAATCACGCGCGCATTTTTCTGCGCGGAGAACTTCAAGATAATGCTTTCGCATTTGCAGGCATTCGTTATCGGCGCCAAGGTGAAGCAAACTGGTCCCGAGGCGAATTTGTAAAGTTGACGCACGTGCGCGACATGTCCGATGTGATTGCACTCAATGAGCTGGCCAGCGACACCGAGTACGAATATCAGGCCGGCTGGTTCAGCCCGATGAGCCCGGTGCATACCGTGGAGACGGTTCAGGAACTGCCACTGCAATGGCCACGGGAAATTTACCGGTTCCGCACCCGGTCCAGCAAGGCCAGCACGCCACGGGCCTATATTGTCGGCTCCTGCCGCTACTTGCGCATGACCGCGGGGATCGCAATTACACCCAAGACCGGCGACCGTATTTTTGCGTCGATCACCGACCTCGCGCAGCAGGCCGAACCGCCCATCAGCGCGATGCTGATGACCGGGGATCAAATTTACGTCGATGATTTGAACGTTATTGCTCCCGACCGCGAATACAACGACATACTCAGCAAGTATCGCGTAGCTTTTTCTCAGCCGGGCATTTCGAAGTTATTTTCCAGCCTGTCGACTTACATGATCCTCGACGATCACGAAATTGAAGACAACTGGCCGGCAAACGAGAGCCAGTCAGATGCTGACTTATATAAAAACGCCATGGCCGCTTATGAGTTATATCAAGCCAGCCATAGCCCAGCGCATAAACTTCTATCCAATGGACAGTTCAGCAGAAAGCTCGAACAGTATTGGTATCAGTTCAGCGACGGCGATATTGAATGGTTTGTCACCGACAGCCGCACTCGGCGCAACCTGTCGGCCGATGATCGCCGTATCCTCGACGAAGAACAGGAGCAGGCGTTGTGCAAATGGCTGATCCACAGCCCGGCAAGGGTCAAATTCGTGGTCACCAGCGTGATGTTCTACCCCGACCGTAAACTCAATGGCGATGACGCCTGGAAGGCCTTTGCGGAACAACGCCTGCGGTTGCTGGAGACGATTCGCACGCAGCGCATCAAGAACGTCATCTTCGTCTCGGGCGATGTCCACGGCTCGTTGACCAGTCGCCTGACCCACAGCGCAGACCCGGACTTCGAAGTGCACACCGTCGTCTCTTCGCCGCTGTGCAACAGCAAACTGCTGCCGTACGCCAAGGCTTCCACGTTCATTCTCGATCAGCCGCTGGCGCAAACGGCTGCGGGGGACTATCGGCATGAACTGACCAGCGATGTGGTCAGCGAGGACAACTTTGCCCATCTGGTTGTTGATGGCGAGCAGATTCAGGTCAATTTCCACGACCGGGACGGTAAACCATTACAAACGGCAAACATCCCGCTGCACTGAGGGAATGAAGGCCAAATGCATTAGTTTTGTGGCCTCGCTGGAGAAAACTTCGCACCTGCCGACATATTCTTATAGCACTTGGCCTTCATGTCTCTTGTCAGTCGGGGCCGCAATGATGCAACCTTGCCGCAGACAACAGTTAAGAGGGCGAGAGCCCGGCGCGATCAGCACATTCGAAGCGAGTTTCCCTCAATGAAAAGCCAACCCGATGCCGCCAGCCGTATGGTGGCCGAGGTAGTGACGCAGTTGCCTGTGCCCTCGCGGCTCGGCATGCTGCGTTTCGAACGGCTGAATGAACCTAGCTGGGCGCTGCTGTTTCTCGATCCTAACTGCGAACGCCATTTCGGTCTGCCGGCCGTAGACCTGTGTGCGCTGGTCGACTCCCCCTACGCCAGCCTGATGGAGCCCGAAGCGCGCTATCAGCTGCATGACGCGGTCCAGCAGCAACTCACCGACAGTCCGAACTACCAGATCCGCTACACCTTGCACACCGCCTCAGGCGCCTTGAACCTGCTGGAACTGGGCGAAGCCTATAAACAGCACAATCGGCATCTGTTGCGCGGCTACTTGCTGGTGGTCGATGACCTGTTCGAGGGCTTTCAGCTTCAGCCCTCGCAAGATCTGGAAACCCAGAACTCGCGCCTGCAAATCGCCCTCGAGCTCAACCAGCGTGCCCAGCAGGAACAATTGCAGCATCTGGACCGGGTGCGCGCCCAGCAGGACCTGATCCTGTTGTTGACCCGCCAGCGCTACAGCACCAACAATTCCCTGCAAGAAGCCGCCGAACTGATCACCCGCAGCGCGTGTGACATCTACGAAATCGACTGTGCCAGCCTGTGGAACCTAGAAGGCTCAATGCTGGTGCCGATATCGGCCTATCACCGCGCCAGCAGTGAATACCAGTTGCCGGAGCCGATCGACGTCAGCGGTTTCCCTGATTACCTCGAAGCCTTGCACAGCAGCCGCGCCATCGACGCCCACAACGCCATGCGTGACCCGCGCACCCGGGACATGGCCGAGAGCCTGCGCCCGCGCGATGTGAACGCGATGCTCGATGCCAGCATCCGCGTCGACGGCCAGGTGGTCGGCGTGCTCTGCCTGGAACAGACCGGCGCGACCCGCGCCTGGCAGTCGGATGAAATCGCGTTCGCCGGCGAGCTGGCGGATCAGTTCGCCCAGGTCATCAACAACCACAACCGCCGCACCGCCACCAGCGCCCTGCACCTGTTCCAGCGTGCGGTCGAGCAAAGCGCCAACGCGTTTTTGCTGGTCAATTGCGACGGCGTGGTCGAATACGTCAACCCGAGTTTCACCGCGATCACCCAGTACAGCACCGAAGAAGTCCACGGCCAGCGGCTGTCGGAACTGCCGGCGCTGGAAAACCTCAGCGAACTGCTGTTCGACGCGCCTTCGGCGCTGGCCAAGAGCAACAGCTGGCAGGGTGAATTCAAGAGCCGACGCAAAAACCTCGAACCGTACTGGGGCCAGCTGTCGATCTCCAAGGTCTACGGCGACAACCGCGAGCTGACGCATTACATCGGCATTTACGAAGACATCACTCAGACCAAACTCGCCCAGCAGCGCATCGAGCGCCTGGCCTACACCGACAACCTGACCAACCTCGGCAACCGCCCGGCATTCATCCGCAACCTCGATGAACGTTTTGCCCGCGACACCGACACGCCGATCAGCCTGCTGCTGGTGGACATCGACAACTTCAAGCGGATCAACGACAGCCTCGGTCACCAGACCGGCGACAAGCTGCTGATCAGCCTGGCCCGACGCCTGCGCAACAGCCTCAGCCCGAGCGGCAGCCTGGCGCGTTTCGCCAGTAACGAATTCGCCGTGCTGCTGGACAACACCGACCTGCGCACCGGCCAACAGGTCGCCCATCAGTTGTTGATGACCCTCGACAAGCCGATGTTCGTCGACAACCAGTTGATCAGCGTCACCGGTTCCGTGGGCCTGGCCTGTGCGCCGCTGCACGGTCGCGACCCGCAAACCCTGATGCGCAACGCCGGCCTGGCGCTGCACAAGGCCAAGGCCAACGGCAAGCATCAGGTCCAGGTGTTCACCGAAGCGCTGAATGCCGAGGCCAGCTACAAACTGTTCGTCGAGAACAACCTGCGCCGCGCCCTGACCCAGAACGAGCTGGACGTGTTCTATCAGCCCAAGCTCTGCCTGCGCAGCGGCCGCTTGCTGGGGATGGAAGCGCTGCTGCGCTGGAACCACCCGGACAAAGGCATGATCCGCCCGGACCAGTTCATCAGCGTCGCCGAAGAAACCGGCCTGATCATCCCGATCGGCAAGTGGATCGCGCGCCAGGCCTGCCGCATGAGCAAGGCACTGAGCGCCGCCGGCCTGGGCAATCTTCAAGTGGCGATCAACCTGTCGCCCAAGCAGTTCTCCGACCCGGACCTGGTGTCGTCCATCGCCAACATCCTCAAGGAAGAAGCGCTGCCGGCCAACCTGCTGGAGCTGGAACTGACCGAAGGCCTGCTGCTGGAAGCCACCGAAGACACCCACTTGCAGCTCGACCAGCTCAAGCGCCTGGGCCTGACCCTGGCCATGGACGACTTCGGTACCGGTTATTCGTCGCTCAGCTACCTGAAAAAATTCCCGATCGACATCATCAAGATCGATCGCAGCTTCATCCACGAAATCCCGGACAACCAGGACGACATGGAAATCACCTCCGCGGTGATCGCCATGGCCCATAACCTGAAACTCAAGGTCGTGGCCGAAGGCATCGAGACCGCCGAACAACTGGCGTTCCTGCGCCGCCACCGCTGCGACGTCGGCCAGGGTTACCTGTTCGACCGCCCGATCCCCGGCGCCGAGCTGATCGAAAAGCTCAAGCGCTACCCCCGCGGCCCCCTCGCCTGACACACACAGCCTCCTGCGACAACCCCATCCCCTGTGGGAGCGAGCCTGCTCGCGAAAGCGGTGTATCAGTCGACATCATTGCTGAATGACTCACCGCATTCGCGAGCAGGCTCGCTCCCACAAGGGCACAGAGGTAGTGCGTAACCGGGCCGCATTGGGCAAACTGGCGGTCTGATTCCTACATCCCAACCTGACTGAGAGGACTGATCATGGTCTTGCGCTCGGAAATCCTGGTGAACAAAAACGTGCTTCCAACCAAAGAACAAGCTCTACCCGGCCGTGAAACCCCGATGAACCTGCCGGAAAAACACTTCGTCCACGACTCCCCGTTGCTGGGTCCGTTCGTCACCAACGTCGACTTTGCAATCTTCGGCCTGGGTTGCTTCTGGGGTGCGGAACGCCGCTTCTGGCAGCGTGAAGGCGTGGTCAGCACGGTCGTGGGTTACGCCGGCGGTTTCACGCCGAACCCGACCTATGAAGAAGTCTGCTCAGGCCTGACCGGCCACAGCGAAGTCGTGCTCGTGGTCTACGAGCCGGAAAAAGTCAGCTACGACGAGCTGCTGAAGATGTTCTGGGAACTGCACAACCCGACCCAGGGCATGCGCCAGGGCAACGACATCGGCACCCAGTATCGCTCGGTGATCTATGCGACCAACCCGGAGCAACTGGACGCCGCGCTCAAGAGCAAAGCCGTGTTCCAGGCTGAATTGACCAAGGCAGGGAAAGGCGAAATCACCACTGAAATCGACGAAGCGCCGACGGTCTACTTCGCCGAGGCGTATCACCAGCAGTACCTGGCGAAGAACCCAGAAGGCTATTGCGGGATCGGCGGCACAGGCGTGACCTGCCCGATCTGATCTGTTGAGCTGATCGTTCCCACGCTCTGCGTGGGAACGATCAATCAGCTCTCAGCAATCAACCAATCCATCTGCCACCCACCCTGGGTCTGTCCCAACTTTTTGGACAACCACGGCAGCAACTCACGCAATTCCTCTTCCAGCCCCCACGGCGGATTGGCAATCGCCAACCCGGACCCGTTCAGACTGTTCGGCGTATCCAGCGGATGCACCAGCAACTCCACACGCAACAACTTCGGCGCGCCCGAGCCCGCCAGATCCTGATAGAAGCGGCGCAACAGGCGCTGGTCCTTCACCGGGTACCAGATCGCCGCCACGGTTTGACGCATCCGGCCAACCGCTTCTTTCAACGACGCCGCACAGCGCTGCATCTCATCGAGCTGTTCAAACGGCGGATCAATCAACATCACCGCCCGCTTCTCCTGCACCGGCAGCATCGCGCGCGGAACATGCCAGCCTTCGCCCAGATGCACCTTCACCCGACGATCACCGGCCATGTTGTCCTTGAGCAGCAAACCGTCTTCGGGGTGCTTCTCGTTGAGCATCACCCGATCCTGCGGCCGCGTCAGACGCCGCGCCAGCTCCGGCGACCCCGGGTAATAGCGCAACTGGCCATCCGGGTTCATGTCGTGCAGCACCTTCATGTAATCGGCGGTCAACGCCGGCAGATCCGGCTGATCCCACAGACGCGCAATACCTTCCAGGTACTCACCGGTACGGCTCGCCTGATCACCCTGCAGGTCATATAGACCAATGCCGGCGTGAGTGTCGAGATAGGCAAACGGCTGCTCCTTGCGCGACATCAGGGCGATGAGGCGGGTCAAAGTCAGGTGTTTGAACACATCGGCGTGATTGCCGGCATGGAAGGCGTGACGATAATTCATGATTGCTCCTGCGAAGGCCGGGAAGTTTACCTTGTACCGAGGCGAACGTCAGGGCCTCGCAGCCGAGCGGGCACTTGCAGCCCCACAAACCTGCGGTGAGGGGGCTTGCCCCGTCGGGCTGCACAACAGCCCCAAAATATCCCAGTACCCACAAGACTCTGTGGCGAGGGAGCTTGCCCCCGCTCGACTGCGAAGCAGTCGCCAAACCAAACCCCTCGGAACAACTGACATCACCGAGTTGCAGGTTTTGGGGCCGCTACGCAGCCCAGCGGGAGCAAGCTCCCTCGCCACAAAAGCAGCCAGTCGCTATTGCGAAGGCATCGCCCGCAACCGCCGCCCAATCACATCCAGCACATCACACCCATCCCGCAACGGAATGGCACACAGCAACGCAAAATCACTAAGAATGAACGACTCACACTCAACCGAGCCGCGCATCGACATGTTTTCCAGCACCTGCGTGACGGCGCGAATTCGATAGTTGGCAGCCTCGTATAAAACATCGAGCGGCGCGTGGGTATCGACGAACAGCGTGGGCATATCGGTGCAGTTGCTGGTGAGCGCCATGAAGCGGTTTTTGGGATGGGGGATTGGTTTTTCGTAGGGTGGATCTGGCGTTAGCGTCGTCATTTGTAAATTCCATGAGTATGAAAATTAGCTGCCAAACGCACCCTCCTACAGGTTTGGGTGGCAGCCATGCGCAGGAGTAGGAGTACCGAGCACTCATGAACCTCGGTCACGCCGAAGCGTGTCCCGCGCACGGCCGCCGCGAACGATCATATGGACACGAGTTAAGTGCCGCAATCAAACGACAGAGCTGTTGCATCATGAGTGAGGGCTCCTACACCCTGCCACCACTTGCGCGGTGACAGCCAAAGACTATCCCTGCAACCCATCGCCCACCAGTTCATGGAAGCCGTCACAACTTGAAGGAAACTTCCGATGAGCTTGCCCGGAAAATTCGTAGTAGTTACGAGCTCTTTAAACAACACTTAAACATTCCGTAGTGCTGGCAATTGGCATTGAGAATGCCGACACGTGGGATCTCAGGTTGACAGGCGCTACCTTCTCCATCACCAGCTGGACTGATCTTCAAGACTTGCTAAAAAAAGATCTTCCTTCCAGGCATCTTGAGCCAACAAATAGACATCTTGAAGAAACCCACGGGGATCCTCCAATGCATACCACTCTCCACGCGGCCAACTCCCCGCATCTTCTTCGTCTATATCAAACAAACTCTGAAAATCATAAGACGCATCGCTTAGCTTCTCCGCTAGAAAATCAAGCAGCACGAGCTTATGCCTATAGGACAGGTAACCGAGATTCAAGCTGTAGCTTTTGATCAGCTCCGCTCTGTCAAAGCGATCATTAGGATTTAACACTCCCAGCTCCGCACCCCGAGTTTCCTCGCGATCATAAACATCAAAGACGCCAATAAACCACATCAAATCGGGTTGATATTCTTCATTTAAAAATGGGTCTCGCAACATCATTTCTCTCCACAGGAGGACCTGTAAAAGGCCGAAGCACATTTTCCTTCTCGAGAGAGTAGACAAATTTATTGAATTACCGTCATACAAAAAAAATGACGGTAACTTTATTTTACTAATTCCGCCTGATACCTCAACAAACATTCCAATAGAACCCGCATAAACTTCCGTCGATCTGCCACCTCATCATCAAAGTAGGTTGTTATTTTATCAAATATAGAATCAAAGCTTTCACCACTACTTAAATAGCAATTTAATGTATCTATAAACCATTCGCGATCACTTCCGCTACAGGAGGCAAACTCCGGACGCATGAGTATGTCGAACAGCTCAGATAGCTCGACCTCATCATTTACATTTTTTGAAACTATGATCTCTTCTCTTTCATCGCTATCAACATTATCAATATCGAACAAAAATAGCAGACCACGTAAAATAGCAAGTTCAGGGGGGCGTTTCATATTCAAAAATCCGCAAAAGTCGTTATTGGGGAGTATAAAGTGGACCGATTTATTTGTTACTCAAGCTCCCCCTCGAAACAGCGACAAACATCGAAAATTGGAAAAAACAAGTCCACCCCCTTTATTCCACGAAAGTACACCGCAAAAAATCGTGCGCCTTGGGATATTTTTTACTCACCAAAAATATCAATAAGATGACTCAACCATACTTCTCCTGAATCCCATTCGTGCCAGTAGCAGTAGCAGCAGCTCATCTTTTTGAGCAGAAACTCTCGCAACTCTATCTCGTTCATATGCCTCTCGAGCAGAGCAGCAATTTCATTTTTCACAACCGAAATTGTCTCGACTGTTGAGTCAGACAAAAAAGATCTAACAACATCATCCGCTGCGTGAAATTCACACATCCAGTCTTCATGAAAATACGCTCCCAAGAACTGGTAGAACTGCGAAAACTAATTATCGATCACTTGCATACCCCGTGAATATGATGTAGCCGGAAGGCGAGCTGTTAGTTCTCTTCAGTATTAGCTTGACGACAGATAGAGGCTCAAGATTTCCAGTGCGTCGAACAACTCCAACACCTACCGGCGCCGACATTTGTTGTGTAATAACGAGCATGCGCGCATTACCTTTCATAAATTCATCGATTAGTGTTTTATTTCTATCAAAAAAAACGGGACACATTTATTTATTTTCGCTTCCGTTTCAGAAACGCCGACTACCAAGTAGTTTGATCTTCAAGACTAGCTTTTTGAAGATCTTCTTTCCATTCGATAGTCGCCAATCGATAAATATCTTCAAAAAAAACTCTTGTGTTTTCCATTTCATCCCAACCGCAAGGAAAGGACGAATATGCCTCAGGGTCATATTTCAGCAGTGATTGAAAATCATAATTTTTGTTCTGAAGCGCCTCTTCCAAGCATTTATAAAGTAGAAGCCGGTGCCGATGTGA
Organism: Pseudomonas sp. GW821-FHT10C09; assembly: GCF_059415465.1. Taxonomy (NCBI): domain Bacteria; kingdom Pseudomonadati; phylum Pseudomonadota; class Gammaproteobacteria; order Pseudomonadales; family Pseudomonadaceae; genus Pseudomonas; species Pseudomonas sp. GW821-FHT10C09. Next base: position 103,846 of record NZ_JBWKNG010000011.1, on the reverse strand, counting down.
ACGCCCTCTAGCTAGGCAGTACTTAATGATTAGTTCTTTCCTATCTACTGGATTATTAGGATCGTATTTCTCCAACTCTTCCCCCAATGTCTCTTCGCGATCATAGATATCGAAGCACCCCAAAAAATATGAAGGTATTGGGATGTAAGGCTGATCAGTTCCTGAATCAATAAGCATATTCTTCCTTTACGTAACCGGAAACAATTTAAACGCGGGCAAAAATGGACGGTCTATTAACCCTCTTATCGTTTACCGTCAAAGAGAACATAACCACTAAACCTTTAACGAGCAGCAAGACTAGGCCCTCAACCACTGCACCTACTACCAGCACTGCAGCTTAATATTTCTTAGCCATTTAACTTCACCACTTTATCGTGAGTACTTTTACCTATAAAAGCGGAAAAGATATACTTACCCTCTTATTCAAGGTCTTCCTCAGACTGATAACGCCGTAAACAGTTAAGAAGAACCATCATAAATCCTCTTTGATCCTTAACATCCTCATCAAAATAAGTGTCAATTTTTGAAAAAACCCCGTCGAAATTGTCACCGCAACCTAAAAAATACTCCAAAGTGTCGATAAGCAATTGCCGCTCTTTTTGGCTATAGACAAAAAATTCCGGACGCATCAAGAGATCAAATAGTTCAGCGAGCTCATTCTCATCATTCACGTCCTTCGAAACTATTATTTCTTCCCTTTTCAAGTCACGTGTATTTTCTATATCGAAAACGAAAAGCAAACTACGTACATCCCAAATATTGTAAGAATTTTTCATTAGTCAAAACCCGTAAAAGCAGTTATCGGCTGACCCGCTGAATTCAAGTAAACTATTGCTTTGGTTTGTTCACCGTACCGCAAGCCGTCTCTCTTAAATCCCTCGCCTATTTTTTTACCCATTTCAATTGGACGCTTGGAAGCATTCAAACCACTCTGTTTAAAAATCAGCTGTGCGCGCTGTATCGCATTAAACTGATCACGATGGCTGAGAAAGTGTGTCGCCGCAGAGGGTATTACGGGCTCGCCCCTTCGCCTTCCACTCTCGTGCCTTTCTATTTCGCCGGTCCCTGGGTTCCGACCTTCTTGCACTCGCTGAAGCTGGGACTGCAGAGAGGTTTGAGCACCATGTTTCTGTAGAAAGTGGGCCTTATCAATTGAATCTTCCATTTCTTTCAATCGCCTATGAAAAACCCCCTCAGCCAACTCATCAATCCGCGCCCTCCGCTGATCACCCGTCAGCTTCGGCAGCGCCGGCTCACCCTCATCAACCTTAACGCCAGTCGTATCATCCGGCGCCTGACACCCAGGTTTATTCGGTGGCGGACAGTTCCCGCTCAACCCCAACGGATCAACCCACCCCGTCGGATTCGGCGTGTATTGATACGGGTTCAGTCCACCCGCCAACTTGATCGGGTCCGGTGTCAGGTAGCGGCCAACCTCCGGATCATAGTACCGATGCCGGTTGTAGTGCAGGCCGCTCTCGGCATCAAAGTACTGCCCTTGAAAGCGCAGCGGCTGCTCAAGCTGCTCGCCCCCGCCGAACGCCTGCTGCGTAACTTTGCCGTAGGCGTTGTACTTCGCCGACCAGACAATCTCACCACCAAAATCGGTCAGTTCCTGCGGCGTGCCGAGGTGGTCGAGTTGGTAGTAGAACGGGCAGGCCTTGCGTGGGCCTTTGCCGTCGAGCATGGCCAGCGGGCGGAAGCTGCCGGGTTCGTAGAGGTAGCTGCGGTAGTGTTCGCGGCTGCTTTCGGCGATGAGGTTGTCGCCTTGCCAGAAGAACTCGGTGGTGTGGCCGTCGACGGTTTTGGCGATGCGGCGGCCGAAGGCGTCGTAGCGGTAGCTGGCGGTGCGACCGCCCGGGGTGGTGACGCCGATCAGGCGGTGTTGGCAGTCGTAGCGGTATTCGGTAACGAGTTTTTGCCCGGTACCGCGGCGTTCGCGGATGAGGTTGCCAAAGGCGTCGTAGTCGTAGTGGCGGTCGCCTTGTAGGAGCAGGCGATTACCCACGACTTTCGCGGCGCCGGGACGGTCCTGCATCAGCAGGTTGCCGGCGGGGTCGTGGGCGAAGGATTCCGGTGGGTTTTCGCGGGTGTGGCGGACGCGGGTCAGCCGATCGAGCGCATCGTATTGGTAGCTGCGTTGGCCGTGGCGGGTGTCGGCGATGCTGTCGAGATTGCCGTTGGCGCTGTAGGCATAGTCGCGGCGATACAGCGGTTGTTGGTTTTGGCTGACGGCGTGAGCTTGCAGACGCCCCTGATCGTCGTAGGCAAAGTTGCTGAGCAACTGGCCTTGTTGACGTTGCTGCTCACGGCCGAAGGTAAATTGATGGCTGCTGAGCCGCGCGCCGTTGAGGTCGATGGCGGTCAGTGCGCCGCCCTTGGCGTGGTGGTAATCGAGTTTGCTGCCGTCGGGCAGGCGCAGGCGATTGAGTTGGCCGCAAGCGTCGTAGGCATAACGCAGCGTGCCCCAACCCTGATGTTCGGTGATCAGTCGGTCTTGCTGGTCGTACTCGAATTCCAGCGGATGGTCGTGCCCGTCGTCGACGCCGATCAGCCGGCCGAGGCTGTCGTAGCGGTATTCGACCTTGAGGCCGTCGGGCAGGGTTTTCACCAACAATCGGCCGGCTGAATCCCGCTCGTAAGCGGTGATCAGCTGCGAACCGTCAGCGCCGAACTCGCTTTTCTCCAGCAGATGACCATTGAGGTCGTAGGCATACGCCGTGCGTTGGCCGTCGAAGCCGGTTTCCTGTCGGATCAATCCGCCGGCGGTGTAGTCCAGCCGATATTTGTCGCCGGATTCGTTTTCGATTTCCGTGAGCAACAGCTGCGCGTTGTCGTAGCGATACTTCAGCTGAGTGCCGTCGGCATTGAGGCGGCGGCTGACCAGGTGCAGGTCGTCGAGGTATTCGTAGCGCGTGACGCGGCTGAGTTCGTCGCGTTCGGCGGTGATTTTTCCGTAGGCGTTGTAGCTGTAGGCGCGACTGGCGCCGGTAGGAAGAATCGTATGGATCAGTCGACCGACTGCATCCCATTGCGACTTCGTGACCGCGCCATGTTCGTCCTGACGGGTAATCTGCCGCCCCAGTGCATCGTAGGAAAAGCGCCGCACACCACCGTCCGGCAGCGTTTCCTCGGCCAGTTGCCCCAAACCGTTCCAGACGAACACATGCCGACTGGTATCCGGGTAGCGGATCGACAGCAGCTGACCTTTTTCGTCGTAGTGGTAATGAGTGATCTGGCCGTCAGGATCGGTCGCTTCGGTAATGTCACCCTGGGCATTGCGCAGATACTTCCACACCGCTTTACCGCGATAACGGGCGTGCAGGAAACCGTTGCGATACTCGTAGGCCGTTGGCTCGTCTTCCGGCGGAATCAGCGCCACCAGCCGTCCGACTTCGTCGTAACGGTATTCAGTCACCGCCCCGAGCGGGTCCTGCTCGGCAATCAGCCGGCCTTCTTCGTCGTAGGCCTTGAGCTGTTCACCGCCATCCAGTTCGACCTTGCGCACCAGCCGCGCCCGCTCGTCGTGGACGTAAACCTCTTCGCTGCCGTCGACGTTGTGCACGGTGACGCTGCCGGCGTCATCCCAGACGTAGCGCGCATCCATCTGCGCAAACGAGGCCCAGTGGCGAATGCAGCGTGCCGCTTTGCCGGACCTTTCCCACGCCCAGAAGAAACTCACCCCACCGGCCAGTTGCCGCTGGAGGATGACGTGCTGGTCGTCGTAGTCGTAGCGTTCACTTTCGCCGGCGGCGTTGCTGGCTTCGATCAGTTGCGCGCGTTCGTCGTAGGTGTAACTGACCAGGGTTTGTTCGGTTTTCCAGCACTCGTCGAGGGTTTGCGCGGGCACAAACACCTGGTAGTCGACGGCGACCAAATGGCTGTGTTCATAACGCAAACGCAGGGCACGGCCGGCGCCGTTGTCGAGGCGCTGGATGCGCTCCTGGCGGTCGCGGGTGATGCGCAGGCGGTTGTTGTAGGCGTCGCTGATGGTCGTGAGTCGACCGTGGTGAAAGTGATAAAACCGTGTGTCGTCGCCAGCCTGAGCGAGGATCAATTCTTCGGGTTCATCACCCAAGTAAATTGCCGCGCGCGACAGGCTGTTGTGGATCGCCGGGCGTTCAGCGGTTGGCAGCGGGAACGTGGTACGACGGTTTTCGTGGTCGATCCAGATGACGCTGTCGCCGTCGATTTCCAGTCGGTGGGAAAGCGAATGGCTCCAGCCGAAACCGAGGCCGCCATCGATCTCGGCGGCGCTGGTGCGATAGAGCCGGGTGAAGTCGAACGGCAGGAGGCCGTCCAGCGAACCGTCGGTGAGGGTCAGCAGTTCTTCGCCGGTGACCATTGAGACTGGACAGCCATTTTTGCAGGTCGACGGCACGCAAGTGGCGCTGTCACCGTTGGGATTTTTCGCCTGATCCGGGACGTTGTCGTGGTGTTCGTTTTGCTTGAGGGTGGTGTTGCGTTTGGCATCCCAGCGCAACAGCACTCCACCTTTTTTCAGCCCCCCAGTAACACCGCGTGCGGCGACGGCTTTGTACTGGTCGACGTACTTCATGAAGGTGGTGAGGATGTTGAAAGTTGCCTCGACGAAACGTATCGCGAGACCGGCCAATACCATCCCGTACTTGATGCCACGAAGTTTCAGATAGGCTACGGCCACAGGCAGACCGACACCTGTGAAAGCCAGCGCCGACGCAATCAGGATATCGATCAGTGCGGTGACAATGACGTGACTGGCGGTAGCTGCTGTAGTACCAACAATTTCGCTGGGCGGTAACGCCGACAACCACAGGCTTGCAGCCCGAAACAACAAACATAGCGCCGCTTCATCACTGGCCAGCAGCATGGCTTTTTCCATCGCTGCTGGGGATTGCTTCGCCAGATCGATGAGGTGCTGCGCACCGCTGCCAAGCTTTTCAAGGTGAGCTCCAGGATTTTTGAGGATGTCAAAGACAAGGCTCAGGCCATCCCATACACCCATGACCGCGGCCCAGCCTCCCGCCAGCAATCCATTCCCGGCGGCCGCAAAAGTCGACTGAGACCACTGCGGCTTAAACCCTTCCCACTCTTTGCGTAACCAGCCCTCCAGCTCCGCGGTCAAACCGTCGTAAGAAGAGAAAAGATCATCAACTTGCTGTGGCGTTACTTCATCGTTGACATGAATGCGATAGAACTTGCCCTCTTTCCCCGTGAAGGTCCCCTTGCCATTTTCATCGAGCGTGATCGGCGTAATCTCACCGCCATCCATAGCAATCACATCGACCTGAATATTTCCCACGGGAACGTCATAAACCGATTCAAACTTGCTCTCGATCTCCAGCTTTCCACCCTTCTGGCATTGCACGACGGTAGAGAAAAACTCGTCGTCGCCACTGCTCACCGTGGTGATGGTGTTGCCGAATCGGACGATCCGTTCCATACCCATCAGCGAAGGCAAATCAGCAATGTGACTGGCTTGGTCTGCCGCTTGGCTAAACCAGCGTTTCAACTGTTCACGGTAGAGAGAAAGGGTGTCCGGAAAACTGTCGAGTTCCTGCTCGATCCGTACGATCTGATCCATCAGTCCAGCTCCGTCATCAGGTAATCCACCAAGGCTGATTTCGGTGCCTGAGGCAGGTCCGGCGTCTGCAAGAAGAGCGCGACTTTGTGCCGCAATACGCTCGGCGAAAACGCCTCATAAAGATCAGGTCGGTCCTCGCTCAACCACATCAGCAAGTTGTTGATGCGAGTCGTCGCTGACTCGTCAGCGAGGTACTTGAGTAGCGACTCGGAAACTTCCCACCACGGAAAAACCCTGGAGGTTTTCAGCGCACTCCCACCGATATCGAGCGACTGACCGTTGATCAAACAACGGTCGATCACAGGCATTAACTGCGTGGTATTCACTTCGCCGGACTGAAGAATCGGCAGCACATAGCGCCCGTCCCAGAAGCGGAAAAACACCGCTTGTCCGTTGGGCAAAAGAACCTGGGTAAGGCTGCGCAGATGCTCGACCAGCACTTCTTTAGACGCAGAAGAAACCGCCAACCAACCCCAATCGCGAGACTCGGTCGCAGCGACCCACTCCAGAAACTCACTGCCTGCCGCGACGATTCCCACAAAAGGCATCACCGGTTCCCACTCGGCGTAAGCGGTGTCTGCCCAGATCAGCTGCGGCACATGAATGGTGGTCGAGCGCTGCCAGGCTTTGAACGGCTCAGCCGCGCAGGCATTGCTGAAAATCGCAAAGAGTTGTTCCGATGATTTCAGCGGCTGCCGGATCAGCCAGTCGCGAGGCGTCATATGATCAGGCTGCACAGACACCGTCCTTGCAGCGCTCACATTCCTCACAAAACGGCGCATCGCTTTTCAGGCTCATGATCTGCGCAGCACTCAGCAACGCTGCCGGGGCAGCAGCAAGTTTCAGTGGTGTATCGGGCGACACCGGCGCGGCAGCCATCGGCGGCATCAACGCGCCCCCGACCTGAATCGGCACGCTGCTGAAAATCCCCCCAGGCCCGATGTTGATCCACTGCCCGCCCGCCTGAATCGTCGCGCTGGCGCCGCCGTCGATCACCACTTGCTGGCCGGCGCTGACGTGGAACTGCTGACTGGCGTTGAACGCCTGACTGGTCACGCGGATGTGCCGATCACCCATCACCAGCAAGTGGTCGTCGAGCTTCACTTCGGCCTGGCGCTGGCCGTGAGTGATGCGCTGCTCGTCAGCCTTCAACTCGTGGCGAGCGGTGCCGGTGACGACGATGCTGCGCTGGTTATCGACCTGCACCTGTTGATCATTCAACACGTGCTGGGTCCAGTTCCGCTGGGCGCGCAGGTAGATTTCCTCGGCGCCTTTGCGGTCCTCGATGCGCAGCTCGTTGTAGCCACCACCGCCCGGACTGCTCTGGCTGCGGAAAATGCTGCGGGTCTTGTCGGCGGGCAGGTCCAGCGGAACGGGCGTCGCCGCGTTTGGCAGGCAACCCATCACCAGCGGTTTGTCGGCATCGGCGTCGATGAAGCCGACCAGCACTTCCATGCCGACGCGCGGGATCAGCACGCTGCCATAACGGTCATGCGCCCAACCCGTGGCCACGCGCAGCCAGCAACTGGAGTGTTCGTTGAGCTGACCATCGCGGTCCCAGGCGAGCTGAACCTTGACCCGTCCGAACTCGTCGCAATGGATTTCACTGTCAGTCGGCCCGGTGACCACGGCCGGTTGATAGCCGAGCATTCGCGGTTTTTGCGGCCCCAGTGGAGGACGAAACGAAACGTCCCACGGCGTTGCCAGAAAGGTATTGCGATAACCCTGGAAGTCGTCCGGGTCGTCGCTGGTGGCCGACTCTTCCAGCACTTGTGGCTGGCGGCCGCGGTGTTCGATTTCGGTGATCAGCCACAGATCGTTCCATGCCTGACGTGGATGCTCGGCGAGGTGCAGGAAATGTCCGCAAACCAGCGCTGAATCGTCGCCTTTACCTTCGGCCTGACGGAAGTCCGCGTTGTGGCGTTCGAGTGCGCGGTGGGTCAGTTGCTTGCCATGTTCGCGATCAATGAACTGGCCGGGGAAGTGGTAATCCTCCAGCACCGGGCGCTGTTCGCTGTCGAGACGGGTATCGAGTTGCAGGCGTGGTTTTTGAAAGTCGTAATCGCGACGGGCGACTGCGGTGGTGCGGGTTTCCAGACGCACGTTGAAACGTTTGATGGCCGGTGCATCCGCCGCCATTCCGCTGCCGGGCAGGTACAGCGTCGACTCGGGCAGACGAGGGAAAACCGTCTGGTCATCGCCGAACACCAGCAGATGCCCGTCGGGGCTGTGCTGGAAGTGGTAGTGAATGCCGATTTCGGCACACAACCGCTGGATGAACGCCAGATCGCTTTCGGCATACTGCACGCAATACTCGCGAGCCGCGTAGTCGCTGCCGAGTTGAAACTCGAACGCATCGCGCTGGATGCCGTGGTCCTTGAGGACCTGCGCGATGATCGTTGGCACACTTTTGTGCTGGAAGATCCGCTGGTTGATGCGCTGGCCGAGGTAAGCCAGTCGCGGCACGAGGCTGATCTGGTAGCCCGTCAGACGTTTCCCGGAGTCGCTTTGGCCGACGCGAAAAATCTGACCGTGGATACCGGAACCTTGTGCATCGAAACTCAGAAACGCCTGACGGTGCAGCAGGCTTTCCAGTTCTATGTCTGGCCGTTCACTGACCAGTTCCAGGTCAAAACGGTAGGGTTGGCTGATGGCTTCCGTGCCCGTGAACTCAAGGACTTTGAGCTCATTCTGGACGCCGTCGAGGGTCAACGTGAAACGCGGTTGATTGGCAGGCGCGAACATCCGATGTGTCTCTGCAGAATGAAGGCGGGCGATTCTGCATGAGCGACAAGGGGTGTTGAGGGAGGGACAAGGAAATCAGATTTTCCCTACTTTTTAAGAGATTTATCCTTCAAGAATCAGTGCGTTTGGCTACAGACATCTCCCTCAAAACCACCACCAATCCCTGTGGGAGCGAGCTTGCTCGCGAAAGCGGTGTATCAGTCGACATCATTGCTGTATGACTCACCGCATTCGCAAGCAGGCTCGCTCCCACAGGGATATGCACACGGATTCGAGATTTGTGTCGGCCATAAAAAAACGGCCCGCCTCCAAAAGGAAGCGGGCCGTTTTCATGTTCAGTGAAAGATCAGAGCCTCAGCCCCTCCCCATCACTTGTTCAGGCGGAAATCTGCCTCGGCAGCAGCAAAACGCTGCAGCATGCCGTGAGTCGGCGCACCCAGTTTGCTGACGATGTAGATCGCCAGGCTGGCGAAGATGAAACCAGGGATGATTTCGTACAGGCCCAGCAGTTCGAAGTGTTTCCACACGATCACGGTGATCGCGCCGACCAGGATGCCGGCCAGTGCGCCGTTGCGGGTCATGTCTTTCCAGATCACGGAGATCAGCACGACTGGACCGAACGCAGCACCGAAACCGGCCCAAGCGTAGCTGACCAGACCCAGTACGCGGTTTTCCGGGTTGGCGGCCAACGCGATGGCGATCAGGGCAACCAGCAGCACCATGGCGCGGCCGACCCAGACCAGTTCCACCTGGGAAGCGGATTTACGCAGGAAGGTTTTGTAGAAGTCTTCGGTCAGGGCGCTCGAGCACACCAGCAATTGGCAGCTCAGGGTGCTCATTACGGCCGCCAGGATGGCCGACAGCAAGATACCGGCGATCCATGGGTTGAAAAGGATTTTGGCCAGTTCGATGAACACGCGTTCGTGGTTTTCAGTGACCGGAGCGGCCAAATCAGGGTTCGCCGAGAAGTAAGCGATACCAAAGAAACCTACCGCAACGGTGCCGCCCAGGCACAGGATCATCCAGGTCATGGAGATGCGACGGGCGTTGGCGATCGACTTGACCGAATCCGCCGCCATGAAACGCGCGAGGATGTGCGGCTGGCCGAAGTAGCCCAGGCCCCAGCCCATCAGCGAGATGATGCCGATGAAGGTGGTGTTTTTCAGCATGTCGAAGTTGCTGGCGTCTTGCGCTTCGATGGCCAGGAACGTGGTGTCAACGCCGCCGGTGGCCAGCAGCACGATGATCGGCGTCAGCAACAGCGCAAAAATCATCAGCGTGGCTTGTACGGTATCGGTCCAGCTCACGGCGAGGAAACCGCCGACGAAGGTGTAGGCAATCGTCGCCGCAGCACCGGCCCACAGCGCAGTCTCGTAGGACATGCCGAAGGTGCTTTCAAACAGACGAGCGCCAGCAACGATGCCGGAAGCGCAGTAAATGGTGAAGAACACCAGGATCACCACCGCAGAAATGATCCGCAGCAGGCCGCTTTTGTCTTCAAAACGGCTGGAGAAGTAATCCGGCAGGGTCAGGGCATCGCCGTTGTGCTCGGTCTGCACACGCAGACGGCCAGCGACGAACAGCCAGTTCAGGTAAGCACCGATGATCAGGCCAATGGCGATCCAGCTTTCGGACAGGCCGGACATGTAGATGGCACCCGGCAGGCCCATCAACAACCAGCCACTCATGTCGGAGGCACCGGCGGACAAGGCCGTGACGACGCTGCCCAGGCTGCGACCGCCCAGAATGTAGTCAGAAAGGTTGTTCGTGGAGCGATAGGCCATGAAGCCGATCAGCACCATTGCTGCGATGTAGATCACGAACGTGATCAGGGTTGGATTGCTTACGCTCATTCAGTGATGCCCTGGCTTTGTTTTTATGTAGCGCCAACGTGTGAAAACGCCGACAAACGACAACGTTTGTTCAGACGATTTCAAAGCCCGCGCATTTATGACTGATGTTTCCCCAGGAAAGCCATCAGCCGGTGCACCGATTTTTCATCCGGTTGCACCTTGGGGCGCGAATCCTATTCAACAACCCAAATAAGGTGCAACCCATTTCGTGAGAATTAGTTGCACCTACACTGTTTTACTTAAAACCGGGCGGTTTTTGCTTCCTTTTAGCGCAGTCACGATATGTTTCTAGAAGTAAAAGCACCAAGCAGGAGCGGTACGTTCGTACCGGAATTTAATTCCTGACGAGCTGCTTATTATTCCGACAAAAAAAGGGTTGCACCCGGTTGCACCTCAACGGTTGCACAGCTAATCTTGCCGCCAGCTGATGCCACGCGGTCGTGGCAAACATGAGGATAAAAAAATGGCTACCACCACACTTGGGGTCAAACTTGACGACCCGACCCGCGAGCGCCTCAAGGCTGCCGCGACCTCGATTGATCGCACGCCGCACTGGCTGATCAAGCAGGCAATTTTCAATTACCTGGAAAAACTCGAGGGTGGTGCAACCCTGACCGAGCTGAGTGGTTTGACCAAGGATTCCGACGACGCCGTCGATGCGCCTCTGGATCACGCTCACCAGTGCTTCCTCGAATTCGCCGAAAGCATCCTGCCGCAATCGGTGCTGCGCGCTTCGATCACCGCCGCCTACCGTCGCCCTGAGCCGGAAGTGGTGCCGATGCTGATCGAGCAGGCGCGTCTGCCGGCAGCGATGGCTGAAGCCACCAACAAACTGGCCTCCTCGATTGCCGAGAAGCTGCGTAATCAGAAAAGTGCCGGTGGCCGTGCCGGGATTGTTCAGGGCCTGTTGCAGGAATTTTCCCTGTCGTCCCAGGAAGGCGTAGCACTGATGTGCCTGGCCGAAGCGCTGCTGCGCATCCCGGACAAAGGCACCCGTGATGCACTGATCCGCGACAAGATCAGCACCGGCAACTGGCACCCGCACTTGGGCAACAGCCCGTCGCTGTTCGTCAACGCTGCCACTTGGGGCCTGCTGCTGACCGGCAAACTGGTCGCCACGCATAACGAAGCAGGTTTGACCTCGTCCCTGAGCCGCATCATCGGCAAGAGTGGCGAGCCGATGATCCGCAAGGGCGTCGACATGGCCATGCGCCTGATGGGCGAGCAGTTCGTCACCGGCGAAACCATCGCCGAAGCCCTGGCCAATGCCAGCAAGTTCGAAGCCAAGGGTTTCCGCTATTCCTACGACATGCTGGGTGAAGCGGCACTCACCGAGCACGACGCGCAGAAGTACCTGGCCTCGTACGAACAAGCCATTCACTCGATCGGCAAAGCGTCCCATGGTCGTGGGATTTATGAAGGCCCGGGCATTTCGATCAAGCTGTCCGCTTTGCACCCGCGTTACAGCCGCGCGCAGTACGAGCGTGTGATGGACGAGTTGTACCCGCGCCTGTTGTCGCTGACCTTGCTGGCCAAGCAGTACGACATCGGTTTGAACATCGACGCCGAAGAAGCCGACCGCCTCGAGCTGTCGCTGGATCTGCTGGAGCGCCTGTGCTTCGAGCCGCAGCTGACCGGCTGGAACGGCATCGGTTTCGTGATCCAGGCGTATCAGAAGCGTTGCCCGTACGTGATCGATTACGTGATCGACCTGGCTCGCCGCAGCCGTCATCGCCTGATGATCCGCCTGGTGAAAGGCGCGTACTGGGACAGCGAAATCAAGCGCGCCCAGGTCGAAGGTCTGGAAGGCTATCCGGTCTACACCCGCAAGGTGTACACCGACGTTTCCTACATCGCTTGCGCCCGCAAGTTGCTGTCGGTTCCGGAAGTTATTTACCCGCAATTCGCCACGCACAATGCCCACACACTGTCGGCCATTTACCACATTGCCGGTCAGAACTATTACCCGGGTCAGTACGAGTTCCAGTGCCTGCACGGCATGGGCGAACCGCTGTACGAACAGGTTGTAGGTAAAGTTTCCGAAGGCAAGCTGAACCGTCCGTGCCGCGTGTACGCACCGGTCGGCACGCACGAAACGCTGTTGGCGTACCTGGTACGTCGTCTGCTGGAAAACGGTGCGAACACCTCGTTCGTCAACCGCATCGCCGACCAATCCATTTCGATCCAGGAGCTGGTGGCCGATCCAGTGGCCAGCATCGAGCAGATGGCGACGCTGGAAGGCGGCTTCGGCCTGCCGCACCCGCGTATCCCGCTGCCGCGTGATCTTTATGGTGCCGAGCGCGCCAACTCCAGCGGCATCGACATGGCCAACGAACATCGTCTGGCTTCGCTGTCCTGCGCCCTGCTGGCCACTGCTCACAACCACTGGAAAGCCGCGCCGATGCTCGGTTGCGCCTCCAGCACTGAAACCCCTGTGCCGGTGTTGAACCCGTCCGATCTGCGTGACGTGGTCGGCCATGTGCAAGAAGCCACCGTCGAAGACGTCGATAACGCGATCCAGTGCGCCTTGAACGCCGCCCCAATCTGGCAGGCCACCCCGCCCGCCGAACGCGCCGCGATCCTGGAACGTGCCGCCGATTTGATGGAAGGCGAGATCCAGCCGCTGATGGGCCTATTGGCTCGCGAAGCCGGCAAGACCTTCGCCAACGCCATCGCCGAAGTGCGTGAAGCTGTGGACTTCCTGCGTTATTACGCGGTGCAGGCGCGCAACGATTTCACCAACGACGCCCACCGTCCACTGGGTCCAGTGGTGTGCATCAGCCCGTGGAACTTCCCGCTGGCGATTTTCAGTGGTCAAGTCGCGGCAGCGCTGGCGGCCGGTAACCCGGTGTTGGCCAAGCCTGCGGAACAAACCCCGCTGGTAGCCGCTCAAGCCGTGCGTTTGCTGCTCGAAGCCGGGATTCCGGAAGGCGTGCTGCAACTGCTGCCGGGCCGTGGCGAAACCGTGGGTGCCGGGCTGGTCGGTGACGAGCGCGTTAAAGGCGTGATGTTTACCGGCTCCACCGAAGTCGCTCGTTTGCTGCAACGCAACATCGCCGGTCGCCTGGATGCCCAGGGCCGTCCGATCCCGCTGATCGCCGAAACCGGTGGCCAGAACGCGATGATCGTCGACTCTTCGGCATTGACCGAACAAGTGGTGATCGACGTCGTGTCGTCGGCCTTCGACAGCGCCGGCCAACGTTGCTCGGCACTGCGCGTCTTGTGCTTGCAGGAAGATTCCGCTGACCGTGTCATCGAAATGCTCAAAGGTGCCATGGCTGAATGCCGCCTCGGCAATCCTGAGCGCCTGTCCGTGGACATCGGCCCGGTGATCGACGCCGAAGCCAAGGCTGGCATCGAGAAGCACATCCAGGCCATGCGCGACAAAGGTCGCAACGTGTACCAGGTGGCTATCGCCAACAGCGAAGAAGTCAAACGCGGCACCTTCGTGATGCCGACCCTGATAGAACTGGAAAGCTTCGACGAACTGCAACGGGAGATCTTCGGCCCGGTGCTGCACGTGGTTCGCTACAAGCGCAAAGACATCGATCAATTGATCGGTCAGATCAACGCTTCCGGTTATGGCCTGACGCTGGGCGTGCACACGCGTATCGACGAGACCATCGCCAAGGTGATCGACAACGTCAACGCCGGCAACGTCTACGTGAACCGCAACATTGTTGGTGCTGTGGTTGGCGTGCAGCCGTTCGGTGGTGAAGGTTTGTCGGGTACGGGTCCGAAGGCGGGTGGTCCGCTGTACCTGTACCGCCTGCTGTCGACACGTCCTACCGATGCGATCGAACAATCCTTCGCTCGCGGTGACGCTATCGCTGCGCCGGACGTTCGTCTGCGTGACGCCATGAGCAAGCCGCTGACCGCCCTGAAGGCCTGGGCCGACAGCAACAAGTTTGCCGACCTGAGCACCCTGTGCGTGCAGTTCACCGCGCAATCGCAAAGCGGGATCACTCGTCTTCTGGCGGGCCCGACCGGCGAGCGCAACAGCTACGCCATCCTGCCGCGTGAACACGTGCTGTGTCTGGCCGAGGTTGAAGGCGATCTGTTGACTCAACTGGCGGCGGTACTGGCTGTCGGTGGTTCGGCGGTGTGGCCGGAATCTGACGTGAGCAAGGCGTTGTTCGCACGTTTGCCGAAGGAAGTTCAGGCACGCATCAAGCTGGTGTCCGACTGGAACAAGGACGAAGTGGTGTTTGATGCGGTTCTGCATCACGGCCATTCCGACCAGTTGCGTGCGGTGTGCCAGCAAGTGGCCAAGCGTGCGGGCGCCATTGTCGGTGTTCATGGCTTGTCGCAAGGCGAGACCAACATTGCGCTGGAGCGTCTGGTGATTGAGCGGGCGTTGAGCGTTAACACGGCGGCGGCGGGTGGTAATGCGAGCTTGATGACCATCGGCTAAACCGCAACAAGACCGGGCGCCCGCAATGGACGCCCGGTATGCAAAACCCCCTGTGGGAGCGAGCCTGCTCGCGAAGGCGGTGTGTCATCCGACACATGTATTGGATGACACACCGCCTTCGCGAGCAGGCTCGCTCCCACATTTGATTAGCGGTGACCGGACACTACCATCACGCTCATCAATCATCCTGTTCAGCCTTTATTCCCACGCCTAGACTCGGTCCATTCCAAAAAAGGTAGGCCGCCATGTCCGAGACGTTGCTCAGTTCCCGCAATCTGGCTTTCGAGCTGTATGAAGTCCTCGATGCCGAGGGCCTGACCCAGCGTGAGCGTTTCGCCGAGCACAATCGCGAGACCTTCGATGCCGCCATCGGCACCGCCCGCAACATTGCCGAGAAGTATTTCGCCCCGCACAACCGCAAGGGCGACGAGAACGAGCCGCGCTATGAGGACGGTCAGGCGATTCTGATTCCGGAAGTGAAACCGGCGGTGGATGCGTTCCTCGAAGCAGGTTTCCTCAACGCTGCGCGCAGTTTCGATGCGGGCGGGATGCAACTTCCTACGCTGTTGTCCCAGGCGTGCTTCGCGCATTTTCAATCGGCCAACGCGGCATCGACTTCGTACCCGTTCTTGACCATGGGCGCGGCGAACCTGATTGAAAGCTTCGGTACCGAGGAGCAGAAACAACGCTTCCTGCAACCGATGATCGACGGCCGCTTCTTCGGCACCATGGCCCTGACCGAACCGCATGCCGGTTCGTCGCTGTCGGATATTCGTACGCGCGCCGAGCCTGCGTCTGACGGCACTTATCGCCTCAAGGGCAACAAGATTTTCATCTCCGGCGGCGATCACCCGCTGTCGGAAAACATCGTGCACATGGTGTTGGCCAAGCTGCCGGACGCACCGGCCGGGGTGAAGGGCATTTCGCTGTTCATCGTGCCCAAGTTCCTGGTCAACGATGACGGCAGTCTCGGCAAGCGCAACGACGTGTTGCTGGCGGGGTTGTTCCACAAGATGGGCTGGCGCGGCACCACGTCTACCGCTCTGAATTTTGGCGATAACGGCGAGTGTGTCGGCTACCTGGTGGGCAAGCCGCATCACGGTTTGAGCTACATGTTCCAGATGATGAACGAAGCGCGGATTGGCGTCGGCATGGGCGCGGTGATGCTCGGTTACGCCGGGTATCTGTACTCGCTGGAGTACGCCCGCGAACGTCCACAAGGTCGCGTGCCAGACAGCAAGGACCCGAACACCGCGCCGGTGGCGATCATTCAGCACGCCGACGTCAAGCGCATGCTGCTGACGCAGAAAGCCTATGTCGAAGGCTCCTTCGACCTCGGGTTGTACGCGGCGCGACTGTTCGATGACACCACCACGCTGGAAACTGAAGCCGAGCGCAAGCAGGCCCATGAGTTGCTGGATTTGCTCACGCCCATCGTCAAATCCTGGCCGTCGGAGTTTTGCCTCAAGGCCAACGAACTGGCGATCCAGATTCTCGGCGGCCACGGCTACACCCGCGAATACCCGGTGGAGCAGTACTACCGCGACAACCGTCTGAACCCGATTCATGAAGGGACGCACGGCATTCAGTCGCTGGACTTGCTGGGCCGAAAACTGGCGCAGAACGGGGGTGCGGGGCTCAAGCAGTTGATCCGGTTGATCGCCGATACAGGCGCGCGGGCACAGGCGTATGAATCCCTGACCGCGCTGCGTGAACCGCTGGAGAAACTGGTGGCGCGCCTGCAAACGGTGACCATCGGCCTGCTGACGGATCTGGCGCAGGGCAAGGTCAACAGCAGCCTGGCGAACTCGGCGCTGTACCTGAAAGTGTTCGGGCACACAGTGATTGGCTGGCGCTGGCTGGAACAGGCGATTCGGGCCGAGGAAGGATTGGCCAAGGGGAATGCGACGGATGTGAGCTTTTATAAGGGCAAGCTGCAGGCGGCGCGGTATTTCCTGACATGGGAAGTGCCGGGTTGCCACCATGACCTGGCGATTCTTGAGGCGCGGGATGATGTGTGTCTGAACATGCAGGATGAGTGGTTCTGATCAGAGCTTCATGGTGCTGCTGAAATCCATTCGCGAGCAGGCTCGCTCCCACAGGTGAAATGCGATCAACTGTGGGAGCGAGCCTGCTCGCGAAGAGTCCCGCAAAGACAACACATCAACTCAGCTTGAAACTGCCCATCTGCCGCGCCAAATCATCCGCCAACCGCTGCAACGTCTGGCAATCTTCGCGACAAGCCCTGACTTCCCCGGCCGTAGCCCGAGCCAAATCCGAAATCCCCTGCACGTTGCGGTTGATCTCCTCGGTCACCGCCGACTGCTCTTCCGTCGCCGTCGCCACCTGATGGTTCATGTCGCTGATCCGTTCCACCTGCCCGGTAATCGCCGTCAACGACGCTCCGGTGCGCTGGCTCGACTCAACACCGGTGCCCGTCGCCGCTTGCCCGCTGTGCATCGATGACACCGCGTTCTCAGCACCCTGCTTGAGGCTGCCGATCATCTGCTGAATCTCATCGGTCGACGACTGCGTGCGCCGCGCCAAGGTGCGCACTTCATCCGCCACCACCGCAAACCCGCGCCCCATGTCCCCGGCCCGTGCCGCTTCAATGGCGGCGTTGAGCGCCAGCAAGTTGGTCTGCTCGGAAATCCCGCGAATCACCGCCAACACCTGATCGATAGACGCCACTTGATGGGCCAACTCGCCCACCGCCGTCGCCGCGAGGCCGATTTCATCGGACATGCTTTCTATATGCCGAATCGAACCACCGACCACTTCCCGCGCCTGCATCGCTTCATCGCGAGCGTTTTGCGAGGCGACCGCCGCGTTGCCGGCGTTCTGGGCGATTTCTTGTACGGTCAGGCCCATTTCGTGAACGGCAGTGGCGACCATGTCGGTCATTTCCTGCTGCCGGCCAGAGCGCTGAGCGGTGTTGTCCACCACCTTCGCCACTTGGCCGACGGCGGTGCGCAAGCGTTCGCTGGTGGTCAGCACTTCGCCGATCATTTCACGCTGGCTGTCGAGGAACCGATTGAATCCACGCGCCAGGTCACCCAGCTCGTCGGCACGACTGGAATCTAACCGATGGGTCAAATCTCCACCGCCGCTACCGATGGCTACCAGTGCCGCTGTTACCTGACGGATCGGGCGCACCAAGCCACGGGCCAACAACACCACCAGCAACAGGCACACCAGCGCCACGGCCAGGCCGATGCCGCTGCTCATCCACATGGCGCGGCGGGCTTCGGCGTAGATCTGCGATTGAGGCACTTCGGCCACCAGCGTCCAGCCCAGGTCCCGCAGCGGCAGGCTCAACGCGAGGAAGTCTTCGCCCTCTCTTATAAAGCTACTGTTTGTGGCAGTTTTTTGACCCATGACTGCTTGCGCCGCCGCGGCACCGATTTGCTCGGCCAAGGTGCGTTTACCGCTGAATTGCGCCTCGGGGTGCACCTGGATCAAACCGTCGGAACGCACGAGATAGACCTTGCCGCGCGCCCCGAAGCTGAAGTTGTGGATCAGCTCCGACAGCTCTTTCATGCTCAACCCGAGCCCGGCAACGCCCACGACTTTACCGGCGGCCTGCACCTTGAGGTCGATGAACAGCGCCAATTCTCCGGTCGCGGTGTCATTGTCGATATTGAGGGTGCGCGGCTGGTTGCTGTCGAGGAATGAGTAGAACCAGGCGTCTTTGGGGTTGGAACGGCTGAGGGTCCGGTCCAGGCCTTTTTCGGTCAGATAGTGATTTGAAGCAGTGCCGATAATCAGCGCGGTGAAGGCTTTGTGTTCAGCGCGAATGCCTTCCAGGTAGTGCGAGAATTCGGCCGTCCGGCCGCTGTCTTCACCCGCGGCCAACCAGTCGCGCACCATGCTATTGCTGGCGATGTCCTTGGCGGCGGTAAGGGGCTGAACAAGGATTCGCTCGATGTCGTTGCGCATCGCTTCGATGCTCGACGGCAGGGCTTGTTCGACCAGATAGCTCTGGGCGAGACGGTTAACCACGAGGGTATAGATGCCTACCACGATCAGGATACTGACCAACAGGGCGGTGCCCATGCTCAGGATCAACTGCCATTGAATACTGCGTCGCCAGAACTGCATGGTGCACCCCCAAAGAATAAGAGGCTGAAACACTGCAACAGCCGTGCCGATTGTATACAACGATTATCGACAATTTATTCTTTGGTTGTGCGCAAAGCCGATCAGGCCTGATTGATCGTCTTGGAAATCACTTCAACCGTGGCGCTGACTTGCTCTTGGTAACGGTCGAGTTCCTGCTTGTGCTGCTTTTTCATTTCGATTTGCTGCGAGCACAGATTCATCGCGGCCAGCACCAGCAGGCGGTCACCGATCAGGGTCGGGTACTTCCGTTTGGTGTCGGCCAAAGCAGCTTTCAACATCATCGCGGCGTCCAGCAGGGTTTGCTCTTCCCCGGCCGGCGCCTTGATCGAATAGTCCTCCCCCAGGATCGAGACGACTTTTACCCCTGCGGCGCCGTGATTCATGCGCTGACCGGACCGGCGCTGACGCGCTCAACCAGGGCCTGGATGCGTGCGGCGGTGGCGCCTTGTTTCTCTTCCTGTTCCATCAGGCTCAGCTGAAGGCTTTCGTTTTCATCCTTGGCCTGAGCCAGTTCTGCGCTCAGGGTCTGGTTGCTGCCGAGCAGGGCCTGGTTCTGTTGCACCAGGTCATTTACCAGCTGTTCCAATTGGCTTAGGGATGCTTCCAACATTTTGATTTTCCGAGCATTTTCAAAGGGCGCGTACGATAAAGAAAAGTCACCACGGATGCCAGGGTTATTAGGGCCTAAAGCCTTGATTTTCCTGGCGGGCGACCTTTCTCGCGAGCAGTAGAGACTGTGATTGGCGGATCCGGTTCCTGCACTTCGTCGCAGAGCGCCTTTGTGCGACAAAAACGCGCAGGGGCTCAAGACTTTAGTCGCATGACCGATAAGTCACTCATACGTCAGCTTCAGCGCGCACGGTTGCGCTCACTTCGGTAAACACCATGTCCCTTCGTAATATGAATATCGCTCCACGGGCGTTCCTCGGTTTTGCCCTGATTGGCAGCTTGATGCTGATCCTGGGCGTGTTCGCCTTGAACCAGATGAGCAAGATTCGCGGTGCCGCCGAGGAGATCACCTCAAGCAGCGTGCCGAGCATCAAGAGCCTCGACGAATTCACGCAGCTGACCCTGCGTCTGCGCGTTCTGTCTTATCGCTTGCTGGTCAACCGCGAGCCGGACGTACAGCAGAAAACCATGGACCTGCTGGAAACGCGCAATCAGCAGATTCGCAGCGCCCAGACGACCTACGAAAAACTGATCAGCAGCCCGCAGGAACGTGCGGCCTACGATCAATACGTGCAGTTGCTGAGTCAGTACCGTCAGATCGAAGACCGCATGAAGAGCCTGTCGCGCAACAATCAGGTCGATGAGCTGCGCACCTTGCTCAACACCGATTTGCTGACCAACTCCGAAGCGGTCAACACCGTGCTCAACCGTTTGCTGGAGATCAACACGCAGCAGACCGTCGACACCAATCAGCAGGCAGCCGACCAGTATTCCTCAGCGTTCAACCTGGTGATCACCCTGCTGGTCATCGCCACCGGCCTGACTTTGCTGTTTGCCTGGTTGCTGACCAACAGCATCACCAAACCTATCGCCAACGCCCTGAGCGCAGCCGAGGAAATTGCCGAAGGCAATCTGACGCGCCCGATCACGGTCGATGGCGAAGACGAAGCCGGTCGCTTGTTGCTGGCGATGTCGAAGATGCAGGACAAGCTGCGCGACACCCTGCAACGGATTTCCGGTTCGGCTACGCAACTGGCGTCCGCCGCTGAAGAGCTCAACAGCGTCACCGACGAAAGCGCCCGCGGCCTGACTCAGCAGAACAACGAAATCGAACAGGCGGCCACTGCGGTCAATGAGATGACCAGCGCCGTGGAAGAAGTCGCACGTAACGCCGTGAGCACTTCCGAAGCCTCGAAGAACGCCACGACGTCGGCCGGTGATGGCCGTGATCTGGTGCAGGAAACCGTCAGCGCCATCGAACGTATGAGCGCCGACGTGCAGAGCACCGCGACGCTGATCGGCGACCTGGCCAACGAATCCCGCGACATCGGCAAGGTGCTGGACGTGATTCGCGGCCTGGCCGACCAGACCAACTTGCTGGCCCTGAACGCGGCCATCGAAGCGGCTCGCGCCGGTGAGGCCGGTCGTGGTTTTGCGGTGGTGGCGGATGAGGTTCGGGCGCTTGCGCATCGCACTCAGCAGTCGACCAGCGAGATCGAACGCATGATCGGCAGCATCCAGAGCGGCACCGAGCACGCCGTGGATTCGATGCGCAACAGTACCGAGCGCGCCGAGTCGACGCTGAACATTGCTCGTGGCGCCGGTCTGTCGCTGGACACTATCAACAGCGCCATCGTCGAGATCAACGAACGCAACCTGGTGATCGCCAGCGCCGCTGAAGAACAGGCGCAAGTGGCTCGGGAAGTAGACCGCAACCTGGTGAACATTCGTGATTTGTCAGTGCAATCGGCGACCGGCGCGAATCAGACCAGTGCGGCGAGCAATGAACTGTCGCGATTGGCGCTGGACCTGAACAACATGGTTGGGCGGTTTAGCCTCTGACACCCCACAACACCTCTGTGGCGAGGGAGCTTGCTCCCGTTCGGCTGCGAAGCAGTCGCTCAACCAACCGGGAAGACCTACACGCCTGATTTGGGGTCGCTGCGCAACCCAGCGGGAGCAAGCTCCCTCGCCACAAGGTGTTCGCTCGGCTGGGCGGCGTGACGTACCTCTCGCCAAAACCTTTTTGACAGCATCACATTTCAACAGGTTAGAATCGCTGGCACGCAGACTGCATGGTCAGTTTGTGCCCGCCTTTCGTTTTCTGGAGTACTGCCTTTGAATGCAATCACCATCAACAGCCTGTTTCTGATCGGCGCGTTGCTGGTAGGTGCGAGCATTCTGGTGAGCTCACTTTCGTCCCGTCTTGGTATCCCGATTCTGGTGATTATCCTGGCCGTGGGCATGGCTGCCGGCGTCGACGGTGGCGGCATTATTTTCGATAATTACCCCACGGCTTATCTGGTCGGCAACCTCGCGCTGGCGGTGATCCTGCTCGACGGTGGTTTGCGCACCCGGGTCGCGAGTTTCCGCGTTGCGTTGTGGCCGGCGCTGTCGCTGGCCACAATCGGGGTGTTAATTACCACGGCGTTGACCGGCATGGTCGCCGCCTGGCTGTTTAACCTGAGCATCATTCAGGGCCTGCTGATCGGCGCGATTGTCGGCTCGACCGACGCCGCCGCGGTGTTCTCGCTGCTGGGTGGCAAAGGCCTGAACGAACGGGTCACCGCCAGCCTCGAAATCGAATCCGGCAGCAACGACCCGATGGCGGTGTTCCTCACCGTCACCTTGATCGACATGCTCGCCAGCGGCGAGACCGGCCTGCACTGGAGCCTGCTCGGGCACTTCGTGCGCGAGTTCGGCATCGGGGCCGTCGTCGGCCTCAGCGGCGGCTGGCTGATGCTGCAACTGGTCAACCGGATCAACCTGGCCAACGGCCTTTATCCGATTCTGGTGATTGCCGGCGGTCTGGTGGTGTTTGCCCTGACCAACGCCCTGCACGGCAGCGGATTCCTCGCCGTGTATCTGTGCGGTCTGGTCATCGGCAACCGACCGGTGCGCAGCCGGCACGGCATTTTGCACATGCTCGACGGCATGGCCTGGCTGGCGCAGATCGGGATGTTCCTCGTGCTGGGTCTGCTGGTCACTCCGCATGACCTCCTGCCGATCGCCCTGCCCGCGCTGGGCCTGGCGCTGTGGATGATTCTGGTCGCGCGGCCACTGTCGGTGGTGGCTGGACTGCTGCCGTTCAAAGCGTTCCATGGCCGCGAAAAAGCATTCATTTCCTGGGTCGGCCTGCGCGGCGCGGTCCCGATCATTTTGGCGGTGTTCCCGCTGATGGCCGGTTTGCCTCACGCCCAGCTCTATTTCAATCTCGCCTTCTTTATTGTGCTGGTGTCGCTGCTGGTGCAGGGCACGAGCCTGCCGTGGGTGGCAAAACTGTTGAAAGTGACGGTGCCACCGGAGCCTGCGCCGATCTCACGGTCGGCCCTGGAAGTGCATGTCACCAGTGAGTGGGAGCTGTTCATTTATCGCCTCGGTGCCGAGAAATGGTGCATCGGCTCGCCCCTCCGCGAGCTGAAAATGCCCGAAGGCACGCGTATCGCCGCCCTGTTTCGTGGCCAGCAATTGCTCCATCCGTCGGGTAGTACGGTGCTGGAAGTCGATGATTTGCTGTGTGTTATTGGCCATGAACACAACCTTCCGGCCCTCGGAAAACTCTTCAGCCAGGCACCGCAACGGGGTCTGGATTTGCGCTTCTTCGGCGACTTCGTACTCGAAGGAGACGCCCAGCTGGGCGCGGTTGCTTCGCTGTACGGGTTGAAGGTCGAAGGCATCGATCCGGACATGGCGCTCGGCCACTTCATCGCCCAGAAAGTCGGGGGTGCACCCGTGGTCGGTGACCAGGTGGAGTGGAACAACACCATTTGGACCGTGGCGGTCATGGAAGGGAACAAGATCGGCAAAGTGGGCGTCAGATTCCCCGAAGGAAGTCGCCCGGGTCCGGGCTTGTTCCTCTAAACTCCATTCTTCGTCTCGTTTTCGATCGGTCTCTATGTCAACCCTGCGCACCTTTTTCGTCATGGCCCTGCTGGGTCTGAGCCTCTCCATCGGCACGCTGCAAGCGGCCGAACCGCCGTCCAGCGAAGCCGTGCAGGCGAGCCTGGACAAGATCGCCGACCGCAAGCTGCCGGAAGCCGATCAGAAAGCGCTGCAAGCGGTCCTGCAGAACACGCTCACCCAGCTCAACAATGAGCGTGACTACGAGCAGAAACTCGCCGATCTCAAACAGCAACTGGCCACCGCGCCGAAGCAGAACATCGAGAACCAGCGTGAACTGGCGCGCCTGAAGGCGACCAAGGCTCAGCCCGTCGGGCAACGCTACGCCAACCTGTCGATCCCGCAGCTCGAGCAAATGCTCACCGAGCGCTCGACCCAGCAAAGCGATCTGCAAAAGGCCCTGGCTGATGCCAACAGCTTGGTGATTACCGCCCAGACTCGCCCGGAACGCGCCCAGGCCGAAATTTCGGCCAGCCAGACGCGCATTCAACAAATCAACAACACCCTCAAAACCGGTAAAGATGCCGGCAAAACCTTGAGTGGCGAACAGCGCGATTTGCTCAATGCCGAACTCGCCGCCCTGAATGCACTGATCCCACTGCGCCGCCAGGAACTGGCCGGCAACAGTCAGTTGCAGGACCTGGGCAGCGGCCAGCACGACTTGCTCTCGGAAAAATCCGATCGTCTGGATCAGGAGATCCAGGAGCTGCAAACCCTGATCAACCAGAAACGCCTGGCCCAGTCTCAGGAAACGGTGACCCAGCAGTCCATCGAGGCGCAGAAATCCGGTGGCAGCGCCCTGTTGGCCACCGAAAGCGCGGCCAACCTGAAACTGTCCGACTACCTGCTCAAAAGCACTGACCGCCTCAACGAAGTCACTCAGCAAAACCTGCAAACCAAGCAACAACTGGACAACGTCACCCAGAGCGATTCGGCGCTGGATGAGCAAATCAACGTGCTCAAGGGCAGCCTGCTGCTCTCCAAGATTCTCTACAAACAGAAGCAGTCCCTGCCGCGCTTGAAGCTCGACCGTAACCTGGCCGATCAAATCGCTGACATTCGTCTCTATCAATTTGAAGTCAGCCAGCAACGCGAACTGCTGAGCAACCCGGCTACCTATGTCGATAACCTGCTGTCGACCCAACCGCCAGAGCAAGTCACCCCGCAACTGCGCAAAAGCCTGCTGGAACTGGCCACGACCCGCGCCGATCTGCTGGAACGACTGAACCGCGAATTGAGCGCGGTGCTCAACGAATCCATCACCCTGCAACTCAATCAGAAACAACTGCTGAGTACCGCGCAAAGCCTGCGGGCGACCCTCGATGAACAGATGTTCTGGATTCCCAGCAACAAGCCGTTGGACCTGGAGTGGATACGCGCGGTGCCGGAGCGCTTGCAGCGCCAGGTCGCGACGTTACCGTTGTCCTCCAGCCTGAGTGAATTGAGCGATGGCCTGATTCAACGGCCGCTGCTGTTTCTGCCGCTGGTGTTGCTGATCGGCGCCCTGCTGTGGCGACGCAAAAGCCTGTATGCCCTGCTGAACAGGGTTCACAAGGACATCGGCCACTTCAAGCGCGACAGCCAGTTGCACACGCCGCAGGCCATTCTGATCAACATTTTGCTGGCGATGCCGGTCGCGTTGGGCCTGGCTTTGTGCGGTCTCGCACTGCAAATAGACGCTCGCGGGCAGAACGCCAACATGGGCGCAGCGATGCTGCAAATGGCCCAGGCATGGCTGGTGTTCTACACCGCCTATCGGATCCTCGCGCCGGGCGGTGTGGCGGAACTGCATTTCCGCTGGGAGAAACCTCAGGTCGAATTCCTTCAAGGCTGGGTCCGTCGCCTCGGACTGGTGGTGATGGCCCTGGTGGCCGTGGTGGCGGTTGCCGAACTGCAACCGGCGACACTGGCTGATGACGTGCTGGGCATGCCGGTGGTGTTGACCTGTTACGCCTTGATGGCCTGGCTGCTCAGCCGTTTGCTGATGCGCAGCCCGACACACGAAAACGCTTCGCTGTTCCGCAAATTGGTGGGAATCCTGTTTACTGCACTGCCGATCGCGTTGTTCGTGGCCGTGTGCTTCGGCTACTACTACACCGCGCTCAAGCTCAGTGATCGATTGATCAACACCCTGTACCTGCTGATGTTCTGGCTGGTGATCGAAGCCACCTTTGTCCGCGGCCTCAGCGTTGCAGCGCGCCGTCTGGCGTACCAGCGAGCGCTGACCAAACGTCAGGCTGCGAAAGAGGCCGGGGACGGCGAAGCGGTGATTGAGGAACCGACGCTGGACATCGAGAAGGTCAACGAACAGTCCTTGCGCCTGATTCGTCTGGCGCTGCTTGGCGGTTTCATGGCCGCCCTGTACTGGGCCTGGTCCGACCTGATTTCGGTGTTCTCGTACCTGGACAACATCACCCTCTACGAATACACCAGTGGCACGGGCGCGACCATGAGCATGGTGCCAATCAGCATCGGCGACATGCTCGGCGCGCTGATCATCATCGGCATCACGTTCGCCCTCGCCCGCAACTTGCCGGGTCTGCTGGAAGTGTTGGTACTGTCCAAGCTCAACCTGGCGCAGGGCAGCGCTTACGCCACGACCACGCTGCTGTCCTACGTGATTGCTGGCATCGGTTTTGTCTCGACCCTGTCGACCCTCGGCGTGAGCTGGGACAAGTTGCAATGGCTGGTCGCCGCGCTGTCGGTCGGTCTTGGTTTCGGGATGCAGGAGATCTTCGCGAACTTCATCTCCGGCATCATGATCCTGTTCGAACGCCCGGTACGGATCGGCGACACCATCACCATCGGCAACCTGTCGGGTACGGTGAGCAAGATCCGCATCCGCGCCACAACGATCACCGACTTCGACCGCAAGGACATCATTGTCCCGAACAAGACGTTCATCACCGGGCAACTGATCAACTGGTCCCTGACCGACACCATCACCCGGGTAACCCTCAAGCTTGGCGTCGATTACGGCTCGGACCTGGACCTGGTGAAAGAGCTGCTGCTCAAGGCTGCCCGCGATAACCCGCGCGTGCTGAAAGACCCGGAACCGCATGTGTACTTCCTGAACTTCGGCGAAAGCACCCTCGACCACGAGTTGCGCATGCACGTGCGCGACCTCGGCGACCGCAACCCGGTGCTCGATGAGGTCAACCGCTTCATCAACCGCGAATTCAAGAAGCAGCACATCAACATTTCTTTCCGGCAAATGGAGGTTTACCTCAAGAACCTTCACGGCCAGGAATACAAAATGGTGCCGATCGAGCCGGAAACCAAAACCATCGTGCCACTGGCCGATGGCAAACCGCTGCAAGAGCCGCCACCCGCCAAGCTCGACTAACCGTCCTATCCCCAGCAGAATGCTCGGACATTCTGCTGGAGATGGCCGGTGAAAGCCCTCGACGAACTGACCTTCGATAATCGTTTTGCTCGCCTGGGCGATACGTTTTCCGCCCACGTGCTGCCCGAGCCCATCGATAATCCGCGCCTGGTAGTGGCCAGCCCTGCGGCGATGGCGCTGCTGGACCTGGACCCGGCCGTTGCTGAAACCCCGGAGTTCGCCGAGCTGTTCAGCGGCCACAAGCTCTGGGCCGACGCGGTGCCGAGGGCGATGGTCTATTCCGGGCATCAGTTCGGCTCCTACAACCCGCAGCTGGGTGACGGGCGCGGCTTGTTGCTGGGCGAGGTCTACAACGAGGCCGGTGAACACTGGGACTTGCACCTCAAAGGCGCAGGCCAGACGCCTTTTTCACGCATGGGCGATGGTCGCGCGGTGTTGCGCTCCTCGATCCGCGAGTTTCTCGCCTCTGAGGCGCTGCATGCCCTGAACATCCCGACCACCCGCGCGCTGTGTGTGATCGGCTCCGACACGCCGGTCTGGCGCGAGAAGCAGGAACGCGCCGCCATGGTCCTGCGCATGGCGCCGAGCCATGTGCGCTTCGGGCATTTCGAATATTTCTACTACACCAAACG
Source organism: Pseudomonas sp. GW821-FHT10C09 (assembly GCF_059415465.1). Lineage (NCBI taxonomy): Bacteria > Pseudomonadati > Pseudomonadota > Gammaproteobacteria > Pseudomonadales > Pseudomonadaceae > Pseudomonas > Pseudomonas sp. GW821-FHT10C09. The sequence continues at coordinate 76,602 of NZ_JBWKNG010000011.1, read as the reverse complement.
TCCCGAGAAGCAGAAAGAACTCGGCGAGCACGTGCTGGCCATGCATTTCCCCGAATGCCTGGAACAACCGGAACCGTACCTGGCGATGTTCCGCGAAATCGTCGAGCGCAACGCCGGGTTGATCGCCAAGTGGCAGGCCTATGGCTTCTGCCACGGGGTAATGAACACCGACAACATGTCGATCCTCGGCATCACTTTCGACTTCGGCCCGTTCGCCTTCCTCGACGACTTCGACGCCAACTTCATCTGCAACCACTCCGACGATCAAGGTCGTTACTCCTTCAGCAACCAGGTGCCAATCGGCCAGTGGAACCTCAGCGCCCTGGCGCAGGCCCTGACGCCGTTCATCAGCGTCGAAGCCCTGCGCGAAACCCTCGGGCTGTACCTGCCGCTGTACCAGGCCCACTACCTGGACCTGATGCGCCGCCGCCTCGGCTTCACCACCGCTGAAGACGATGACCAGAAACTGCTGGAACACCTGCTGCAACTGATGCAGAACAGCGGCGTCGATTACAGCCTGTTCTTCCGTCGCCTTGGAGATGAGTCACCGGAACTGGCCGTTGCCCGCTTGCGCGATGACTTTGTCGACATCAAGGGCTTCGATGCCTGGGCAGTGCTCTACATCGCCCGGGTGGCTCGCGAAGGCGTGGTTGATCAGGAACAGCGCCGACAACGGATGCATGCGGTCAATCCGCTGTACATCCTGCGTAATTACCTGGCGCAAAAAGCTATCGATGCGGCGGAGAGCGGGGATTATTCAGAGGTTCGGCGGCTGCACGCGGTGCTGAGCCATCCGTTTGAGGAACAGCCAGGGATGGAGAGTTACGCCGAGCGGCCGCCGGAGTGGGGGAAGCATTTGGAGATTAGTTGTTCGTCGTGATGCCGATTAGATAAAAATCTCAGCCGACACACCAAAGCGCTCGGCCAACCAGCGAATCTGTCGCACGTTGAGCTGGCGCTTGCCGCTTAGAATTTCGGATACGACCGACTGGGTACCGACGCCAGGCAGGTCGCTCTGTGTCAGGCCATGCTCACGCATCATGTAGCCAAGAACTTCGGCGCCACTGGCTTGGGGCATCGGATGATGTTTATGATCCCATTCCTCAATCCAGTCACCGATGATGTCCACCAAACTCATCAGGGGATTTGACTCATCATCTCCCGTCATCTCGAGCAACTCGTCGAGTGCCTGCACCAACATGTCGTAGTCGTCTTCGTTTTTCGGTTTGCGTAACAGCGGCGAGACGAATTCCCAGTGCTCAGCAGCCTTTTTGATCAAAACGCTCATACCCTTCCCTCCTTCCACTTTCCGCGATCATATTCGCGGTGATCCAGAACATGCTTGATGTAGAGCTTTTGAGGCCGGTACCTGACATAGGCAATCAACCTTAACTTGTTGCCGCCAATGTCGAATACGTGAAACTCACCAACTTTGTCGGTTGCCGGAAATGATGACTTCATCGTTGCAAAATCGCTTGGCTCTATACGTTTGACCACTCGATACCACTGGTCCAGCGCGCTTGCTGCAGCGGGCCATTTTTCTTTGGCTTCCCAGATTCGTTTTTCAGAAAACACTCGCATGCAACATCCTTATCGCATTCTGCTATAGAGAATAGGTCACAGACAAAAACAATCGCAAGCTGCGATAGTCATAAGCAGACCAATGGTCGCGCGTCACGCACCTCAGCCTAGTTTCAACGATGAATGCGACACGATTGAAAATGTGAGCAGACGTCTCCAACTAAGAGCTATCAGCCCTTTTCTGGAACCCACCATGACCGATCCACTCCTCATCCCCTGCCCCCACTGCAACGGCCTCAACCGCATCCCCGCCGAGCGCCTCAGCGATCACCCAAAGTGTGGTCGCTGTAAAGCCGAGGTCCTGCTGAGCAAACCGTTCGAATTGAAGCAAGGCGATTACGCCAGCCAGATCAAAGGCGATCTGCCGTTGCTGGTGGATGTGTGGGCAGACTGGTGCGGGCCGTGCAAGTCGTTTGCGCCGGTGTTCGAGCAGGCGGCCGGTCAGTTGGCGGGCAAGTGCCGGTTGGCGAAACTCGACAGCGAAGCGAACCAGCAGTTGTCGGCGCAGTTGGGGATTCGCTCGATTCCGAGTCTGATTCTGTTCAAGAACGGCCGGGAAGTGGCGCGCCAGAGCGGGGCTTTTCCGTTACCGCAGTTGATGAGTTGGTTGCGTAGCCAGGGGATTTAAGACCACCAAAAACCCAAGTGGGAGCGAGCCTGCTCGCGAAGACGATGTAACAGTCAACATTAATATCGACTGACACTGCGCTTTCGCGAGCAGGCTCGCTCCCACATGGGTTCGGTGGTAAGCCGGGATCAGGCATTTTCCAGCAGGTTGTGCAGCTCGACGAATTGCTGGGTCAGCTTGTGCCGTGGATCGAGGTGAATCAGCGGCGTATTGGCCTGGTGAGATTCGCGCATACGCACTGAACTGGCCAGGTAAACCGGCAACACCGGCAACCCTTCGGCGATCAACTCGTCGAGGATCTGCTGGGGCAGACTGGCACGGGCCTGGAACTGGTTGACCACGATGCCTTCGACTTCCAGTCCTTCGTTGTGGTCTTCTTTCAATTCCTCGATTTCAGCCAACAAACCGTACAACGCCTGACGCGAGAAGCTGTCGCAGTCGAAGGGAATCAGCACGCGATCCGCGGCAATCAACGCAGATACCGCGTAGAAGTTAAGCGCGGGCGGTGTATCCAGGTAGATCCGGTCGTAATCCTCCCCCAACTCTTCAAGCAACTTACGCAGCTTGTTGATCTTGTGTTTCGCCTCAAGCTTGGGTTGCAAATCCGCCAGCTCAGCCGTGGCGGTAACCACGTGCAGGTTGTCGAAGGGCGTTTCGTAGATGTCGACCTGGTTCTTTTTCGAGAACGGGCCGGAGGACAGGGTTTGCTTGAAGAAGTCGGCGATGCCCATCGGGATGTCACTGCCGGTGAGGCCCGTCAGGTATTGAGTGGAGTTGGCCTGGGCATCGAGATCCACCAATAGGGTGCGATAGCCCTCGCTGGCGCTGACCGCCGCCAGATTGCAGGCAATACTGGATTTGCCCACGCCACCTTTTTGATTAAACACCACGCGCCGCATGTCAGACCTCCATGTATCAAAGAATGACCGAGTGTAGTAGTCCACGGCATTGCTTAGCTACCTCCTTGGGATAGGGACTACACGGTCAGCGCCTGTTTCCCTATGAATAAGAGGCAATCTCATCCATTGAATTTGGTGATGCGCCGACAGACGCGAGCATCCCTATGTGGATAATGGCCAAACGATAGCTTTTCGCGAACCGGACGGTACATTTCCTTGCGCAAAATGTAACCAGCATTTGCTACGCACCCGTAGCACCGGGATAATGCGCGCCACTCGGCGTTACGCGCCACGTAAGGTCTGTCGCTGTTTTTGCGACTCACCGCGTCAAGTTAGCCCCGCAGGGGCGGGATGTATGTCTGTGATCAACTTCAACATCGCCCAATGGCGCGCGTGGGCTCCCGGGCTCGAAAGCGTGGACGACTGGCAGGCATGGAGCCGACAACCGGTCGTGCTTGCGAGCAGCGATGCCGCCCCCGATGTGTCGTTTCTGCCCGCCATGCAGCGCCGGCGACTCAGCCGCCTGGCGAGAATGGCCTTCAGTGTCGGCTGGCCCTTGGCCGAAGGTTGCAAGGACCTACCGCTGGTCTTTATTTCCCGCCATGGCGAAACGCCGCGCACTTTCGAAATCCTCAGGGATCTGGCGGCCGACCAACCGTTGTCGCCCACTCAATTCAGCTTGTCCGTCCACAACGCCGTGATTGGTCTATGGTCGATCATGCGTGGCGAAACCAGCGAAATGACGGCGCTCGCCGCCGCCGGGGACGGGCTTGAACACGGCATGCTGGAGGCTGCGGCGATGCTGGACGAAGGCGCACCTGCCGTCCTGCTGATTGTCACCGAAGAACAACCACCTGACGCCTACGAGACCTGGATCGACGATGTGCCGTTTCCGTATGCCGTGGCTTTGTTGCTGACCCCGGGTACCGACTGGCAGTTGTCCCTGAACAGCTCGACGCAAAGCTTGTCAAAAGCCCACTGGCCGCATGCGCTGAATCTGTTGCGTACCCTGCTCGGCCAGCAAACCACTTGCCAACATGCCTGGAAGAATCGTGTATGGACCTGGCATCGCACCCCGTAACCGGAAAAAACCGCGACGCCTACTACTGGCGTTTGCTGGCCACTGCCGCAAGCTTCACCCTGTTCGGGTTGGGCGGCCTGTGCCTGCGGCTGGTAGTTTTCCCGTTGCTGGGTTGCTTGCCCGGTGATGCCAGGACCCATCGCCTGCGCGCACGAAAAACCGTCAGTCGTTGCTTCTGGTTTTTTGTCCGGTTCATGGCCCGTACCGGTGTCCTGACCTACGACATCCAGGGGGCGGAAAAACTCGGTCGCCCCGGGCAAATGATCCTCGCCAATCACCCCTCGCTGATCGATGTCGTGTTTCTGATTGGCCTGGTGCGTCATGCCAACTGCGTGGTGAAACAAAGTCTCTGGGACAACCCCTTTACCCGCGCGCCGCTGCGTCGCACCGAATACATCAGCAACGACGGCAGCATGGACATGCTGGACGCGGCTGCCGATGCGCTGAAAGACGGTCAGACCCTGATCATCTTTCCCGAAGGCACGCGCACCCAACCCGGCGAGGCGCCGGCCTTTCATCGGGGGGGCGCGGCAATCGCCCTGCGCGGTGCGAAAATCCTCACCCCGGTCATCATCAAGGTCAGCCCGACGACATTGACCAAGGCCGAGCCTTGGTATCGGATCCCGAAACGCCGCGTGCACTTCAGTTTTCGCGTTGGGGCCGATATAGACCCACAGTCTTTCGCAACGCTAGGCCCGCCCCCGCAGGCTTCGCGCAAGCTCAACGAATATTTGCATACTTACTTTATTAAGGAGCTCGCCGAAGATGAGCGATCTGCACCGTGACATCAAAGAACTGATCATCGATGCCCTCGGCCTCGAAGACATCAGCGCCGAAGACATTGACAACGAACAGACATTGTTCGGCGAAGGCCTGGGCCTGGATTCGGTGGACGCTCTGGAGCTCGGCCTGGCGATCCAGAAAAAATACGGCATCAAAATCGACGCCGACGCCAAGGACACCCGTAATCACTTCACCAACGTGGCGAGCCTTGCGGCGTTCGTCACTGCAAAACAGGCAGCTTGAGACCGGACCATGCAAACTCGTGACGACATTTTCAACACCCTGCGCGATGCCTTGGTCGAACTCTTCGAGCTGGACCCTGCACGTGTGAGCCTCGAATCGAACCTGTATCAGGATCTGGAAATCGACAGCATCGACGCCGTCGACCTGATCGATCACATCAAGCGTCAGACCGGCAAGAAAATCGCCGCCGAAGAGTTCAAATCGGTGCGAACTGTCAGCGACGTGGTCGAGGCGGTCTATCGCCTGGTTCAACCGGCAGCATGAGGCGACTGGTCGGCCTTGGCCTGCTGCTCGCGGGCCTGTTGTACCCCTTTGCGGTGTATTTCGGCATGGAACATTTTGCTCCGTGGCAGTTCGGCCTGCTCTTGGGCAGCCTGTGGCTGGCGCGGGCGTTGCTCGGTGCGCGGCGTCCCGGCAGCCTGTGGATGGCGACCATCGCCATCGCTTTTTGCCTGTTGCTGGCGCTGTTCGACAGCCCGCAGTTGCTGCGCTGGTACCCGGTGCTGATCAGCGCGTTCATGCTCGGCCTGTTTGGACTGAGCCTCAAATTCGGCCCGCCGATGGTCGAACGCCTGGCGCGCCTGCGGGAACCGCACTTGCCGGCCAGGGCCATTATTTATACGCGCCAGGTGACGATTGCCTGGTGTGTTTTTTTCATCTTTAACGGCTTGCTCGCCGCCGCCCTGACGCTTTGGGCGCCGCTGAGCTGGTGGATGTTGTACACCGGCCTGATTTCCTACGGATTGATGGGCCTGCTGTTTGCCATTGAATGGCTGATACGACAACGGGTACGAGGCCACGCATGAATTGGATAACACTTGAGCAGCTGTTGCTCAAGGCTCAGCCGGAGCGTGCCGTCACGGCCGAACCGGCGTTGAATCATGTACAACTGTGCGAACAGGCCCTGTGTTTGGCAGCCGGCCTGCAAGCCCAAGGTGTGCAGCGCATTGCCGTGCACCTGGAAGACGCCGCCGACCTGGCCATTGCCCTGCTGGGTGCCTGGCGTGCCGGCGTCAGCGTGCTGCTGCCCGCCGATCTGCAACCGCAGACGCGCCAGCGCTGGTCCGGCGAAGTCGATCTGTGGCTGACCGATCTGGCCGATGACGCGCACCTGAGCGATTACCGTCACCCGCCTCTCGCCGGTGCCGCGCTGGATTTAGACGCCTGCCGGCTGAGCCTTTGCACTTCCGGCTCCAGTGGCGAGCCCAAGCGTATCGACAAAACCCTGCGCCAACTGGCCAATGAAGTTCAGGCGCTGGAACAGCTCTGGGGCGCGGATCTGGGCGAGGCGTGCGTCATTGGCAGCGTCGCCACTCAACACATCTATGGCTTGCTGTTTCGGGTGCTGTGGCCTTTGTGCGCCGGGCGGACATTCGTACGCAAGCAACTGGCGTTTCCCGAAGACTTGCAGCGTGCCAGCCGTGAACACCCGGCCTTCGCCTGGGTCGCCAGCCCGGCGCTGCTCAAGCGCATGGGTGACAACCTCGACTGGCCTGCCTTGAGCGCCGTCCGACGGGTGTTTTCCTCGGGTGGCGCGTTGCCCACCGAGGCGGCGCAGAGCCTGCACCAGCGTCTGGAACAATGGCCAACGGAAATCCTCGGCAGCTCGGAAACCGGCGGCATTGCCTGGCGTCAGGGCGACGATCTCTGGCAGCCGTTTGCGGATGTCGAACTGAGCCAGGACAGTGACGGCGCGCTGCTGATCCAATCGCCCTATTTGCCGGCGGGACATACCGAACACACCGCTGACGCCGCGCGGATCGCTTCTGATGGCAGGTTCGAATTGCTCGGACGGCTGGACCGGATCGTCAAACTGGAAGAAAAACGTATCTCACTGCCCATGCTCGAAAAGGCTCTGATGGATCACAACTGGGTCGCGGAAGCGCGCCTTGGAGTGGTCCGGGAAAACCGCGCCTCGTTGGGCGCACTGGTGGTGTTGAGCGAATCGGGCCTGCATGCCTTGCGCAATCAGGGGCGACGCACCCTCACCCAGGAATTGCGTCAGCACCTGACCCAGCATTGTGAGGCCCTTGCCCTGCCCCGACGCTGGCGATTGCTGCGGCAAATGCCCTTGAACGCGCAGGGAAAACTGCCTCAGGCCGATGTCGAAGCCTTGCTGCTGGCGCCCCGCGTCAAAGCACCGCAAGTGCTCGAACAGGTCGAAGCCGGCGGCGAGTGGAGCCTGCAACTGGCGGTCCCGCCGGACCTCGCTTACTTCAGCGGCCACTTCCCGCAAACGCCAGTACTGCCCGGCGTGGTGCAGGTGGAATGGGCGCTGAGCCTCGGCCAGCAATTGATGGACCTGCCGGCAAAATTCGCGGGCATGGAAGTGCTGAAATTCCAGCAACTCGTGCGCCCGGGTGACGAAATCCAGCTGCACCTGCGCTTTGACCCGGAACGCAGCAAATTGTATTTCGCCTATCGCAATGAAACCGCCACCTGCTCCAGTGGGCGGATTTTGCTGGAGGCCGCGGGCGATGCATAGCCCCTGCGCCGTGATCCCGGTCTACAACCACGAAACCGCAATCACCACGGTGGTCGATGCGCTGATCGCCAGTGGCCTGCCGTGCATTCTGGTGGACGATGCCAGCGATCAAGCCTGCGCCAGAGTGCTCGACCGATTGGCCCGGCGCGAGATGGTCAACCTGATCCGCCTCACCGCCAACCAAGGCAAGGGCGGCGCCGTCATGACCGGTCTGCGCGAAGCTTCACGCCTGGGTTTCAGCCACGCCTTGCAAGTCGACGCCGACGGTCAGCACGACCTGCAAGATGTGCCGCTGTTCATCGCACAATCACGTGCCCACCCCGGCGCGGTGATCTGCGGTTACCCGCAATACGACGCCAGCGTGCCTAAAGGTCGTTTGTACGCCCGCTACCTGACGCACGTCATGGTGTGGATCAACACGCTGTCCTTGCAGATTCGCGACTCCATGTGCGGCTTTCGCGTCTATCCACTGCCGCCGACGCTGGCGCTGATCGACTCGGCGAAGATCGGCAAACGCATGGACTTTGATTCCGACATTCTCGTGCGCCTGGCCTGGCGCAACCTGCCGATGCAATGGTTGCCGACCCGGGTTCACTACCCGCTGGACGGCGTCTCGCATTTCCGCCTGTTCCACGACAATGTGCTGATTTCCAGCATGCACACACGGCTGTTTTTCGGCATGTTGCTGCGAGCACCGGTGATCCTCTGGCGACGGTGGCGAGCATGAGCAGTGACGTAGACAAAAAGCACTGGGCCGACCGCCAGGAGCGCGGCAGCTTCTGGCTGATGAAGCTCACCGCGTTCGGCGCCAAAGTGCTGGGTCGGCGGCTGCTGAGCCCGATTTTGTACGGCATCGTCCTGTACTTTTTCCTGTTCGGCCGCAGCGCGCGCCACAGCGCCTGGCAGTACCAGCAACGTCTCGTCGACTGGAGCGGTCGCACGGAACTGCGCCCCACCCATTGGCGTGTGTTCGGCCAGTTCATGGCGTTCGCCGACTCCATGCTCGACAAGCTCGACGTGTGGAACGGCAAGCTGAGCATCGAGCAGATCGAAATCATCGACCCGGCGCTGCTGCGCAATCAACTGCGCGGCACCCGCGGGCAAATGCTGGTGGGCGCGCATCTGGGCAATCTCGAGGTCTGCCGCGCACTCGCGGAAATCGGCGAAAAAGTCACGATGAACGTGCTGGTCCACACCAAGCACGCCGAACAGTTCAACCGCCTGCTCGGCGAGGCCGGTGCAACCAATCTGCGGTTGATCCAGGTCAGCGAGCTGGACCCGGTGATCATGCTGCAATTGCATGAGCGCCTTGAGCGCGGCGAATGGCTGGCGATTGCCGGCGATCGCGTGCCGCTGCACGGCGGGCGTAGTGTGACCGTGGATTTTCTCGGCCATCCGGCGGCGTTCCCTCAGGGGCCGTGGTTGCTCGCCGGTTTGCTGAAATGCCCGATCAATCTGCTGATGTGCCTGAAAAAACCATCGGGCCAATACCGCGTGACCCTCGAACCGTTTGCCGAGGCCGTGGTATGGAAACGCAGCGACCGCGAACAGGTCATTCATCAGTGGGCGTCCCGCTACGCCGAGCGCCTGGGTCACTATTGCCTCGAAGCGCCCCAACAATGGTTCAACTTTTACCCTTTCTGGAAGACCGATGACGACGCCAACGCATGAGCCGGTAACCTTCGGCGAACTCCCTTTGCGCATCGAAGACGTGCTGGCCCTGGCCAACCGTCAGGTGCCGACGCAGTTGCAGGGCGATCCCGCGTACCGCGAGCGTATCGCCAAGGGCGCGCGATTCCTCGATTCCCTGCTGGACAAGGAAGGCGTGATTTATGGCGTGACCACCGGTTATGGCGACTCCTGCGTGGTCGCGGTGCCGCTGCACCACGTCGAGGCGCTGCCCCGTCATCTGTATACCTTTCACGGCTGTGGCCTGGGCAAACTGCTCGACGAACAAGCCACCCGCGCGGTGCTCGCCGCGCGTTTGCAGTCGCTGTGCCATGGCGTGTCCGGGGTGCGCGTGGAACTGCTGGAACGCCTGCAAGCGTTCCTCGAACACGACATCCTGCCGCTGATCCCGGAAGAAGGTTCGGTAGGCGCCAGCGGTGATCTGACGCCGTTGTCCTACGTTGCCGCGACGCTGTCCGGCGAGCGCGAAGTGATGTTCCGTGGCGAGCGCCGACAAGCCGCCGACGTGCACCGTGAACTGGGCTGGCAGCCGTTGGTACTGCGCCCGAAAGAGGCACTGGCCTTGATGAACGGCACCGCCGTGATGACCGGCCTTGCCTGCCTGGCCTTCGCCCGCGCCGATTACCTGCTGCAACTGGCCACGCGCATCACTGCGCTGAACGTGGTGGCGTTGCAGGGCAACCCGGAACACTTCGACGAGCGCCTGTTCGCCGCCAAACCGCATCCGGGGCAGATGCAAGTCGCCGCATGGTTGCGCAAGGATCTGGCGATCGACGCACCGACCGCGCCACTGCACCGCCTGCAAGACCGTTATTCCCTGCGCTGCGCGCCCCATGTCCTCGGCGTGTTGGCGGACAGCCTGAACTGGCTGCGTTCGTTCATCGAAATTGAACTCAACAGCGCCAACGACAATCCGATTATCGACGCTGAAGCCGAGCGCGTTTTGCACGGCGGGCATTTCTACGGCGGCCACATCGCGTTCGCCATGGACAGCCTGAAAAACCTGGTGGCCAACGTGGCCGACTTGCTGGACCGTCAACTCGCATTGCTGGTGGACGAGCGTTACAACCATGGCTTGCCGAGCAATCTGTCCGGCGCCAGCGCTGACCGGGCGATGCTCAACCACGGTTTCAAGGCCGTGCAGATCGGCACCAGCGCCTGGACCGCCGAAGCACTGAAAAACACCATGCCGGCCAGCGTCTTCTCGCGCTCCACCGAGTGCCACAACCAGGACAAAGTGAGCATGGGCACCATTGCCGCCCGCGATGCGATTCGTGTGCTGGAGCTGACCGAACAGGTCGCCGCCGCGACGTTGCTCGCCGCTAACCAGGGCGTGTGGTTGCGCAGCAAGGCCGAGGATGCTCGCCCATTGCCGCCGGCGCTGGCCGCCATGCACGAGGAACTGGCCAAGGACTTCCCGCCGGTCATCGAAGATCGTGCCCTGGAAGGCGAATTGCGCCTGTGCCTGAAACGAATTGCCGAGCAACACTGGAGGCTGCATGCGTAGCAAGGGAGTGCTTCACACCGATACGGAAATCCAGGTGCCGTTCTTTGACGTCGACACCATGCACGTGGTCTGGCACGGCCATTACGTCAAGTATCTGGAAGTCGCTCGTTGCGCGCTGCTGGACAAGATCGGCCACAACTACACGGCGATGTCCGAGTCGGGTTACGCCTGGCCGGTGATCGATTTGCAACTGCGTTACGTGCGCGGCGCAGTGTTCGGCCAGAAGCTGAACGTACGGGCGAATCTGGTGGAGTGGGAGAACCGGTTGAAGATCAATTACCTGATCAGTGACCTGGAAACCGGCGAACGCCTGACCCGCGCCAGTTCCGTGCAAGTCGCCGTCGACATGGCCAGCCGCGAAATGCAGCTCGCCTCACCGAAGGTCTTTACCGACGCTGTCGAAAGGAAGCTGGCATGAACCCGATCTTCAAATGTCTCAGCGCACTGGTACTGCTCGGTTTGTCATCGCTCGCCAACGCTTTCGATCTGCAGCAACTGAGCGATCAACTGGCCAAACCCGAGGTGATCCACGGCAACTTCATCCAGGAAAAACACCTGCGCGCCCTGCCCCAGCCGCTGACCAGCAAGGGCACGTTCGTCCTCGCGAAAAATAATGGCCTGTTGTGGCTGCTGAAAACCCCGCTGCAACAGGATTACCGCATCACCGCCAAGGGCATTGCCCGACGTGACGCCAGCGGATGGCAAATGCTGCCGGGCAAGAGCGCCGGTGCCGAGCAGAACCGCTTGTTCCTCGCCGTGCTGCAAGGCGACAGCAGCGGGTTACAGCGTGACTTCGAGCTGTCATTGAGTGGCGACGCGCAGAACTGGAAGCTGACGTTGATTCCGCGCTCGCTGTTGCTCAAGCAAGTGTTCAAGCAGATCAACATCACCGGCGGCGAATTGGTCAGCACCATCGAGCTGCTGGAAACCCAGGGCGACAGCACCCTTTTGCGCATGCAGGACAGCACCAGCGCCCAACCCTTGAGCACTGCGGAGCAACATGACTTTGCCGAGTGAACGCAGGCTGCCATGGCTATTCCTGATCCTGCTGCTGGCAGTGCTCGCGCTCGCCGGTTGGCAATGGCGCGATGGTGCTCCGCTGTCGGCCAACCTGATGGAACTGGTGCCGGGCACGGCGCCGGACGCGCTGGAACTGCGCGCCGAACAGCGCATGCAGGAACCGCTCAACCGCGAAATGCTGGTGCTGGTCGGCCACAAGGATCGCGAGCAAGCGATCGCCATGGCGCAGAAACTCGGCGAGCAATGGCAAGCCAGTGGTCTGTTCGAGAAGGTGCAGTGGACGTTGCAAGCCGACTTGCCCGCACTGCGCACACAACTGCTGCAAGGCCGGTTGGCGATGCTGTCCGAGACGGATCGACAACAACTGATCGAGCATCCCGACGCCTTCATCCAGCAAAGGGTGCAAGCCCTGTTCGACCCCTTCACCGGCTTCAGCCTGGTGCCGAGCCAGGATGACTGGCTGGGCCTGACCGGGCGCATCCAGAACAGCCAGCCGCAACACGGCGACGTGCAACTGGACATTGGCAGCGGCGCGTTGATCGCCGATGCCGACGGTAAAAGCTGGGTGATGCTGCGGGCAAAAACCACCGGCAACGCCTTCGACATGAGCCTGCCGCTGCAAGTGGCCAGCCTGCTTGAAAACAGCCGCGAACAAGCGGCGCAGTCTGACGTGCAACTGCTGGCAGCCAGCGGATTGCTCTACGCCGCGAGCGGTCAGCAACAAGCCACCCGCGAGATCACGTGGGTCGGGGGCGGCGCGACGCTGGGGATTCTGGCGTTGCTGTTGCTGGCGTTCCGGCGTTGGCGGGTATTGCTCGCGTTCATTCCGGTGCTGGTGGGCATGCTGTTTGGCGCGGTGGCCTGCGTGGCGTTGTTCGGCCATATGCATGTGATGACCCTGGTGCTCGGCTCCAGCTTGATCGGTGTGGCCGTCGATTACCCGCTGCATTACCTGTCGAAAAGCTGGAGCCTGAAACCCTGGCACAGCTGGCCAGCATTACGCCTGACGCTGCCGGGCCTGACGCTGAGCCTGATCACCAGTTGCATCGGTTACCTGGCGCTGGCGTGGACACCGTTCCCGGCCCTGACCCAGATCGCCGTGTTCTCCGCCGCTGGTTTGCTCGGTGCCTACCTGTCCGCCGTTTGTCTGCTGCCGGCGTTGCTCAAGGGCGCCGACATCCGACCCGCGCAATGGCCACTGCGCCTCTGCGAATGTTTGCTGAGCCTGCGTGACGCGCTGCTCAAACAGGCCAGCACGCCGGTGTTGCTGGCCCTGCTGATTGCCTTTTGCGTCGGTGGTCTGCTGAAACTCGACAGCAAAAACGACATCCGCCAGTGGATCGGCGCACCGCAGCAATTGACTGATGAAGCCAAGACCATTGCGCGCATCACCGGCTTTCAACCGACCAGTCAGTTCTTCCTGGTGCGCGGCGCCAATCAGCAAGAACTGCTGGAGCGTCAGACCGCGTTGAGCGAACGGCTGGATCAGTTGGTGAACCTGGAAAAACTCCAGGGTTACCTGTCGCTGAATCAACTGGTCAGCCAGCCAAGCGAACAGCTGCAAGTGCGTGAAGCGCTGAACAAACTACCGCAATTCTGGCAGCCGCTGCTCGACGTCGGTGTCCCGGCCGAAGCGCTGCACGCCGAGCTGACGAAATTGCAGGCGTTGCCCACCGAAGACATCGATGCCGCACTGCTCGGCCCGTTGGCGGAACCCTATCGTCCTCTGTGGCTAGGGGCGACCGATGATGGTGGCGTAGCGGCGATGGTCAGCCTGCAAGGCCTGAACGACCCCACCCTGTTACGCGTCCAGGCGTTGGACTTGCCAGGCGTCAAACTGGTCGACCGTCTCGGTGAATTGAACAGCGTTTTCGCCGCCACACAAATCAGCGCAGCGGAGCTCAAACTCGCCTCCTGCGCATTGATCGTGCTGGTGTTGATGCTGCCATTCGGTCTCGGCGGTGCCTTGCGCATCGTCGCCCTGCCACTGCTCGCCGCGTTGTGCAGCCTGGCCAGTCTCGGCTGGCTGGGGCAACCGCTCACGCTGTTCAGTCTGTTCGGCCTGCTGCTGGTGACGGCGATCAGCGTCGATTACGCGATCCTCATGCGCGAACAGGTCGGCGGTGCCGCTGTGAGCCTGCTGGGTACCTTGCTGGCAGCGCTGACCACTTGGCTGTCGTTCGGTCTGCTCGCGGTATCAAGCACCCCGGCCGTGAGCAATTTTGGATTGTCAGTGAGCCTGGGACTGGCTTTCAGTTTCATCCTGGCGCCATGGGCGGGACGACATGTCCAAACCGCTCCGGTCGCGGAGTCAGCCGCATGATGATCGCCCTGTTCTGGCTGATGGCCCTCGCGTTGTTCGCCGTGGCCACCCGCATCGGTCGTCATTTCGGCCTGATCCCGATCGTCAGCCAGTTGCTGCTGGCAACCTTCGGCCTGCCGCTGCTGATGTACTTCTGGATCGAGCCCGGCTGGCAGCTCAGCGGCGCTGAACTGATCTCGCCAACGTGGCTGAAAAACCTCTACAGCCTGAGCTTCGCCTTGCTGCTGGGGCACATTCTGAGTGACGTGATCGACCTGCGGCTGGATCGCCAGAGCCTGAAAATCGCCCTGCCGAGTTTTTGCATTCCATTCGCGGGCGGGCTGGCGACGGCGGTGTGGTTGCTGCCCGCGCAATCGTGGATCAGTTCGTTGGCGGTGGGTCTGGTGTTCGCCATTACCGCGATCCCGGTACTGTATTTGTACCTGCGCCACATCAACTACCCGCCCGACGCCACCCGGCGCCTGGTGCAGACCGCGATCCTCATCGACCTGGCGTGCTGGACGCTGTTCGGCTTCGCGCAGGGCAGCCTGCACCTGAGCAGTTTGCTGTTGCCGCTGGCCGGCGCTTGTCTGCCGGTGCTGTTGCGCTTACTCGGTTTGCGTCAGCCATTGCTGCACAGCGGCTGCTTTTTCGCGCTGCTGGTGGTCGCCGAGCACTTCAAGCTCAACGCACTTATTTTCGGCATCGGCTATCTGCTGTGCATGGCCGCGCTGAAAGTACCGTTGGTGTGGCCAATCTCCGCGGTGTGGATGACCCGTCTGCAAACCTGGATCGCCATCCCGCTGATCCTCACGTTCGGCATCGTGCAGATCAACGTTCATGCCGCCATGAGCAGCCTGAGCTGGCTACAACTGGCCGCACTGTTGCTGCTGCCGATTGCCAGCAAACTGCTCGGCAACTGGCTGGGTCTTGGCTGGGCTGGAGCCTCCTTCGAAGGTGCCAGTCGCTGGCGAGAAAGCCTGCTGCTGAATATTCGTGGCTTGAGCGAGATCGTTTTTCTCAACCTGCTGCTGCAACAACAGCTCATCAGCCCGGCGCTGTACTTTGCGCTGATGGTGATGGGCCTGATCGCGACGCTGCTACCGGCACTCGCCGGCATGCACAGCCCCCCTTTGAACATCGCCGCCCCGGCAAGGAGCCCACGTGCCAACAGTTGAACTGCAACGTCGCCAGGTCGTCGTCATCGGCGCGGGGCCCTCGGGCGCCATCGCTGCCGCGCTGCTCAAGCGCAACGGTCACGATGTGCTGATGATCGAGCGCCAGCACTTCCCGCGGTTTTCCATCGGCGAGAGCCTGTTGTCGCATTGCCTGGATTTCGTTGAAGAAGCCGGCATGCTCGAGGCCGTGAACGCGGCAGGTTTCCAGCTTAAAAACGGCGCCGCGTTCGCCTGGGGCGAGCAGTACAGCGCCTTCGATTTCGGCGACACGTTCAGCCATGGCAAGCCGACCACGTTCCAGGTGCAGCGCGCCGATTTCGACAAGCTGCTGGCCGATCAGGCCGCGCTGCAAGGCGTAGAAGTGCGTTACGGCGAAGCCATTGTCAGCGTCGATTTCGACTTGCCGAAGCCGCAACTCGAGGTGCTGCGCGAAGACGGCAGCCAGTACCGCGTCGAAGCGGATTTCGTGCTCGATGCCAGCGGCTACGGCCGTGTGCTGCCGCGCTTGCTGGACCTGGAAGCGCCGTCGAATTTCCCGGTGCGCCAGGCCGTGTTTACCCACATCGAAGACCACATCGACAGCCCGTCCTTCGAGCGCGAAAAAATCCTCATTACCACTCACCCCATCCATCGCGACATCTGGTTCTGGACCATCCCGTTCAGTAACGGTCGTTGTTCGGTGGGCGTGGTCGCGGCGGCCGAACATTTCGAAGGCCGCATGGAGAATCTGGACGACTGCCTGCGCGGGTTCATTGCCGAAACCCCGAGCCTTTCCGGCGTGCTGAAAAATGCTGTGTGGGACACGCCCGCGCGCACCATCGGCGGCTACTCGGCCAACGTCAAAACCTTGCACGGCCCGGGCTTTGCGCTGCTCGGCAACGCCGCGGAATTCCTCGACCCGGTGTTCTCCTCCGGTGTGACCATCGCCATGCGCTCGGCGAGCATGGCCGCAGGCGTGTTGCATCGCCAACTGCAAGGGCAAAGCGTGGACTGGCAGACCGAGTTCGCCGAACCGCTCAAGCGTGGCGTCGACACCTTCCGCTGCTACGTCGAGGGCTGGTACGCCGGGACCTTCCAGGATGTGATCTACCATCCAGGCAGCTCACCGGACATCCGCCGCATGATCAGCGCGATTCTCGCCGGCTATGCCTGGGACGAACGCAACCCGTTCGTCAGTGAACCCAAGCGTCGGCTGCGCGTGTTGTCAGAACTCTGCGCCAGAGATGTCACATGAATGACAGGACCGCCTGTTTGCGGTGCAACTCCCTTGAAGGTAATGCCTGATGACCCGTTTTCTGCTCCTGGGCTGCCTGCTGTTGCTGAGCGCTTGCGCCAGCCAGGCACCGCTGCCCGAGCACATCCCGCAGCTGACGTTGCCGCTGCAATTGCACATCCAGCGCCTGGAGGCCGCGCAACGTCAGGACTGGGTATTGGTGATCCAGCATGAAGAGACGGGGCTTCGCTGGTCGATGATGGATTTGCTGGGCATTCCACAAGCGCGGCAGAAACTGATCGATGGCAAGTGGCAGGCCGATGGTCTGTTGCCGCCCAACCCGGAAGCCCGGGAGCTGTTCGCCGCGTTGCTGTTTGCCCTGACCCCGAAGGATGAACTGTCGGGCAACTACCCCACCGCTTGGCAGCACGGCAAGCAACGCTCGCTGCCAACACACTGGGACGTCCTGTATTCACAACCCATGACCTTTGAATTGAACCTGCCCAAGGGGCCCCGCTATGAAGTCACGCCGCTGAGCGGGGAAGCACCATGACCGCCTATTTGAATGCCCTCGGGGTGATCTGCGCATTGGGTCGTGGCAAACGCGAGGTGGCTGCCAATCTGTTTGCCGGTGATTGCTCAGGCCTGCGCGTCGAAACCGGCTGGGTGCCTGAGCGCGCCTTGCCGGTGGCCGCGGTGAGCGGCGAACTGCCGTCGATTCCGCTTGAGTTGAAAGTGCAAGACACTCGCAACAACCAATTGCTGATGGACGCCGCGCTGCAAATCCGCGACGAGATAGATCAGGCGATCCAGACCTACGGCCGTGACCGCATCGGCGTGATTCTGGGCACCAGCACCTCGGGTATCGATGAGGCCAGCCGTGGGTTGGCCCATTACATCCGTGAACATGAATTCCCTGCCGAGTACGACTATCAGCAACAGGAGCTCGGCGCACCGGCCAACTTCCTGGCCGACTGGCTGCAATTGAGCGGCCCGGCCTATGTGATTTCCACCGCCTGCACCTCCAGCGCCCGGGCGCTGATGAGTGCCCAGCGCCTGCTCGACCTGGGCCTGTGCGACGCAGTGTTGTGCGGCGGCGTCGACAGCTTGTGCAAACTGACCCTCAACGGCTTCTCGGCACTGGAAGCGGTGTCCGGGCAGCGCTGCAATCCGTTTTCGGTCAATCGCAATGGCATCAACATCGGCGAAGCCGCCGTGTTGTTTCTGATGAGCAAAAGCGCCGGAGATGGCAAGTCCATCGCCTTGCTCGGCAGCGGCGCCAGCTCCGATGCGCACCATATCTCCGCGCCGGAACCGACCGGCCGTGGCGCACTGCAAGCCATGAGCAAAGCCCTGAACCGGGCCAACCTGCAACCGCGGCAAATCCAATACCTGAACCTGCACGGCACCGCGACCCAGCACAACGACGCGATGGAAAGCCTCGCCGTGGCAGCACTGTTCCCGCAAGGTGTGCCCTGCTCGTCGACCAAGCCGATGACCGGTCACACCCTCGGCGCTGCCGGCGCCCTGGAAGCCGCGTTCTGCTGGCTGAGCCTGAGCCCGGACAATCGCGACCACGCCCTCGCGCCTCATCTCTGGGACGGCCAGCCCGACCCGAGTTTGCCTGCATTGCATTGGGTGACCCCGGCCGATCGCCTGACGTCCATTGCACCTCGCTATCTGATGAGCAATTCCTTTGCCTTCGGTGGCAACAACGTCAGCCTGATTATCGGAGATGCACCATGATTGACTGGCCGCTCGCCGAGTTGCTGCCGCACGCTGGCGACATGATCCTCATCGAACAAATCCTGGCGTTCGATGAAGAGCAGATTCACACCCGCCTCACCGTCAAACCCGGCGGCCTGTTCAACCGTCCCGACGGCAGCCTGCCGGCCTGGGTCGGCATCGAGCTAATGGCCCAGAGCGTCGCCGCCTACGCCGGTTGCCATGCGCGCCAGCGCGGTGATGCGGTGGAGTTGGGCTTTCTGCTCGGGAGCCGTAAATTCGAATGCAACGTCGAGCACTTCCCGGCGGGTACGGAACTGACCATCCACGGCATGCGCTCGCTGGAAGACGATAACGGCATGGGCGTGTTCGAATGCCATATCAACGCCCCCGGCATCCACGCCACCGCGCGCCTGAACGTGTTTCGTCCGCCTCAGGCCGCTCAATATCTTCATGAACCCGAAGGAGTCCAGTCATGACTGAATCCGTACTGGTCACCGGTTCCAGCCGTGGCATCGGCCGCGCCATCGCCTTGCGCCTGGCTCAGGCCGGGCACGACATCGTGCTGCATTGCCGCAGCGGTCTGGCGGACGCCAGCGCCGTGAAAGGTGAAGTCGAAGCCCTGGGCCGCACCGCCCGCGTCCTGCAATTCGACGTGTCCGACCGCGCCAGCTGCAAAGCCATTCTCGAAGCCGACGTCGAAGCCCACGGCGCCTATTATGGCGTGGTGCTTAATGCCGGCCTGACCCGCGACGGTGCTTTTCCGGCGCTGAGCGAGGATGATTGGGATGTGGTGATGCGCACCAACCTCGACGGTTTCTACAACGTGCTGCACCCGGTGATGATGCCGATGATCCGTCGTCGCGCCGCCGGGCGAATTGTCTGCATCACCTCGGTGTCGGGGTTGATCGGCAATCGTGGCCAGGTTAACTACAGTGCTTCCAAGGCCGGTCTGATCGGCGCGGCCAAGGCGCTGGCGATTGAATTGGGCAAACGCAAAATCACCGTCAACTGTGTCGCGCCCGGCCTGATCGACACCGCCATGCTCGACGAAAACGTGCCCGTGGAAGAACTGATGAAAATGATCCCCGCACAACGCATGGGCACTCCTGAAGAGGTGGCCGGCGCGGTGAATTTCCTGATGTCGGCGGAAGCGTCGTACATCACACGGCAGGTTCTGGCCGTCAATGGAGGCCTGTGCTGATGAAGCGCGTTGTCGTCACCGGCATGGCCGGCATCACGTCCCTTGGCAGCGACTGGGCCACCATCGCCAGCCACTTCGCGGCCAACCGCAGCGGCATTCGGCGCATGGACGAGTGGGATCGCTTTACCGAACTCAACACGCGCCTGGCCGGCCCCATCGATGACTTCAAGGTCCCGAGCCACTGGACCCGCAAGCAACTGCGCAGCATGGGCCGGGTGTCACGGCTTGCGGTGGGCGCTGCCGAGCAAGCGCTGGCCGATGCCGGACTGCTGGGCGACGAGTCGATCAAGGACGGGCGCATGGGTGTCGCGTGTGGCTCGTCCACCGGCAGCACCGACGAGATCAAGGCATTTGGCAACATGCTGCTCAACTCGGTAGCCGAAGGCCTGAACGCCAACTCCTACGTGCGGATGATGCCGCACACCACTGCCGCGAATATCAGTATCTTCTTCGGCCTTACCGGTCGTTTAATCCCGACGTCGAGTGCCTGCACCAGCGGCAGCCAGGGCATCGGTTACGCCTACGAATCGATCAAGTTCGGCCGTCTGCCGCTGATGCTGGCGGGCGGCGCCGAAGAGCTGTGCCCGACCGAAGCGATGGTCTTCGACGCGCTCTACGCCACCAGCCTGAAAAACGACGCCCCGCAATCCACCCCTCGCCCTTATGACAAGGGCCGCGATGGCCTAGTGATCGGTGAAGGCGGCGGCATGCTGGTGCTCGAAGAGCTGGAACACGCACTGGCTCGCGGCGCGCGCATCCACGCCGAACTCGTCGGCTTCGGCAGCAACGCCGACGGCCAGCACACCACGCGCCCCGAACAACTGACCATGCGCCGCGCCATGGAGCTCGCGCTGGAAGACGCCGGGCTGCAACCATCGGACATCGGCTACGTAAACGGTCACGGCACCGCTACAGAACAGGGCGACATTGCCGAAACACTGGCAACGAGTGCGTTGTTCGGCGAACACATGCCAATCAGTTCGCAGAAAAGCTTCCTCGGCCACACCCTGGGCGCCTGCGGTGCACTGGAATCCTGGTTCAGCATCGAAATGATGAACCGCGATCTGTATGCACACACGTTGAACCTCGACGAAGTCGATCCGCATTGCGGCAAGCTCGACTACTTGCGCGGCGAGTTTCGGCAGATGAGCAATGAATACGTGATGAACAACAATTTCGCGTTTGGTGGCGTCAACACCTCGTTGATCTTCCGTCGCTGGCACTGACCTGAACTACGTTTGGAGTAAAAGGAATGACTCTGTATCAGCGCATCGGCGCGTTGTTCACCGTGGCCGCTGCGCTGAGCGGTTGCACCGGTAACCCGGTGTACACCGCCAAGGAAACCTTTCCGGCCGACAAGGACCTCACCAACGACCGGATGAGCCGCGCTATCGTCACCTCGCTGATTGAACGCGAATGGACCGTGCAGTCGGCGCAGCCCGGCCTGATCAAAGCGGCCATCACCGTGCGCGGCGAACACCACGCCGAAATCGACATTCCTTACACATCGAATTCATTTGAAATCGATTACCGCGACAGCCGTGGGCTGAATTACAAGGACGGCCGGATCCACGGAACCTACAACCGCTGGATCGGCTATCTGCGTGATGACGTGATCCAGCAACTGGCCACCGACCCGGACCGCGACCAGCTCGTCGCCCTGCAAAATGCCTACGAACCCACCTTCCAGAACTTCCGTGAAGGCGTGAAACGCGCCACCGAAATCGGCTTGCTGGACGGCAGCGTCAAGTTCTACCTGGCCGGAGAAGCGCTGCCGGCCAACGTCAGCAAACTGAGCGCGGTGAGCAGCAGCCGAATTACCCGGAACGAAGAAGTCTCGGACGAAGACGCCTGCTTCCGGGCACTGCAATCGACACTGGCGACGTTGCAGAGCAAGGCGAAAAAGGCCGGGGCCAATGCGGTGATTAATATTGCAGGGGCTGGCAAACGCGATTTGAGGAGCGACAGCGGGAGCTATCAGTGTTTGCCGAAGGTTGAAGTGTCTGGGGTGGCGTTGCGTGGGGAGTTGGTGCGGGTTGAGTGAGGTGGAGAAAGGGCTCAACACACCTCCATTCCGAGAATAGGAATGAAATAAAGGGAAGCCGGAATACATCATTTCGGAAACGTCCGACAACCAGAATTGAGGCTTTGCGCTAGGTTCAATGCCCCGTGATATGTCGGGGCATCACAAGGATGAACGAACCATGACTACAAAAGCCGTTATCGTTTTCAGCGGTGGGCAGGACTCCACCACCTGCTTGATCCACGCGTTGCCGCGCTACGATGAAATCCACTGCATTACGTTCGACTATGGCCAGCGCCACCGCGCAGAAATCGAGGTCGCGCAGCAGCTGTCGAAAGAGCTTGGCGTGACCGTGCACAAGGTGCTGGACACTACCTTGTTGAATGAACTGGCTATCAGTAGTTTGACGCGTGACAACATTCCAGTACCTGGCGTGGGTAGTTCTGGAGATAGCCTGCCAAGCACTTTCGTACCCGGTAGAAATATTCTGTTTTTAACCTTGGCCTCTATTTATGCCTATCAAGTTCGGGCCGAGGCCGTCATCACAGGTGTTTGCGAGACGGATTTCTCTGGCTACCCGGATTGCCGCGACGAATTTGTCAGGGCTCTACATATAGCCATTGAACTGGGCATGGACTACAAGCTGCGCATTGAAACGCCGCTCATGTGGTTGAACAAGGCGGAAACATGGGCTCTCGCGGAGCAGCATGGAAAGCTTGAATTGATTCAGCACCAGACACTGACCTGCTACAACGGAATAATTGGCACTGGATGCGCGAATTGCGACGCGTGCAATCTTCGAGCGAAAGGGCTGAATGAGTTTTTGGAGAACAAGGCTAAGATATTGGAAAGCCTGGAAAACAAACAAAAGATCAAATGGTAAACGTCCAGGGGAAGCCGTGGCACTTCCCCTTTTTCAAGTCTCAGACGTTAACCACATACCTTTTAAATAGGGATCTTGCTCCATAGGCTGGCAAAATATTAAAGACCGCGAAACACATTTTTATAGCAATCTGGACATAAACGATATTAAGTATTTCGGCATTAGTCATTGCTCCGTAAAATGCTATAAAACAAAAAATAAAACTGTCTATTATCACCGCAAAAAACGTACTTAAGAAAACCCGCAAGAATAAAAACCTAGAGCTTGTAAGCTGCTTTATTTTATTCAACAAGTAAGAATTTACATATTCAGAAAAAATAAAGGAAATGGAAGACGCCACCAACACAGACGACACATGAGTCATGACCTCGCTATATGGTTCATCAAGTTTCCAGCCTGACAAACCCGGAAGAAAGCTGGTAGTGCTTAACAAAACAGTAATCAAAGCATTACTCGCAAAAGCAAAAAATATGGCTTTCCTCGCAAGCCTAAGCCCATAAAACTCATTCAACATATCAACTATTAAAAACGTTAACGGATAAATAAAAACCCCTGGAGTGACAACGATATCAAGCCACTGTATGTATACCAGCTTCGTTGCGGCAACATTCGTGAAGATATACAGAGCAAAAAGCAACAAATTAAGAGCGACATAAGTCATCCACGACTTCTCTTGTCGATCATTTATTTCGTACGCTGTCAATGCCGCACCACCTGAATAAAACTTCCTGTACACAGACTTTATTTCTGCTCTGCTTAAATTATCCACTACATCACTTTTCAATAAATCATCCAGCTTGATTTTTATGACCTTCCCCGTTGAAACGATCATGATAACGGCAAGGCCTTTACTATTTTCAAATCCTAGTAATTTGTAGCTACTGTTTTCCAAATGGTTATCCATTGAACCTTTCCTCCACTATCTCTCCTATTACAAGAACATCATCAGAACAACAGCAAGGCTCTCTGGTAATAAATAGATTCTTTGTTATTTTGTCATATGCAAGTTTTTCTTTGTCGCCACTAGAAAAACCTTTCTTCACTATCAATAAGTCCCCCGACTCATTCACGCCGCTGATTTCGCCTTCTAGAAGAACACCAATTAAATTGCAGGCTGTACCGAAAAAATAGGTCAAAGGATGGGTTACTACCAACTCACCAATCCTCTTATCAAGACTTTGCACAAGCAAACTTTCTTTAATTACAGGAACCGCTGCAGGATTCATATTACCCAGCAAAGAAACGCTACTTTCTATCACTTCCATCTCTTCAAAATTTACCGTTTCTATTTCCTTATAGGACACACCAAAAAAATCAGAAATTTTACGAATGGTAGACTGCTGAACATTAACAACCCGCCCCTCCAGAATGTTGTAAATAGTAGTCCTGGTCAACCCAACCGAGTTACACAACGATATCTGTGTTTCTCCTCGACTTTTAATAAGGTATTTAATGTTTTTCTTTAAGTTTTCCGTCTTCTCTATCTTATGCATTAAATATCTTCCAGCCACCCGCAATAAATTCGATCACTTCTAGCAAGTATGTCTATTTGCTTTTGTGATTATCATTCGGTCGCCTGCTTGACGCACAAGCAGACGCATCCAGACTGATTATACATTCATAAAATAGCGTTTATTTCGACGTTTACTTCCACACGCTGTGCAGTAGACGAATCCCACAGAACAAAATGAACTTACTTACAGACGTTTCTAACGAATCATTTAATTACACAAATGTTCACTTATTTGAATAATAAATAGGACGTTTTTAGTTATAAATCTATCGGTATCGCCAGCCCATATATCGCTGCCGATCAATCATGAATAGCTGGAAGGGATACCGCTGTTCTTTTTAAAAACAAGGGAGTTCCACAATGAAAAAAATCAATCCCGATCGTCCGCAATCGCCAGACCAGAAAGAAGCTGACACCCCCGATCTAGCCAAACTCTCCGAAAACACCGAGCGCACCGTCAGCGCCCGCCTGCGCAATCCAAACCGCCCCGACCCCGTCAGCCATGTGTTCAGCATCAACCCGAACGTCGATACGGAGTCCTTGCTCTGTCACGCCACTGAAACCCTTGCCTCGCTGAATGTGATGACCACTGACCTCGCCTGCGAGCTCGAAGGCTCGCTCCGCAACGAGGCATTGGCCATTCAGCAACTGGTCGTGCTGGCCGAGCTGATGGTCAACCGGGCCCTGGATATTCTTGACCCTCCCAGCGGGTTGTCTATGGCGTCATCCAACAGTCACCAATAAGTAATCGCGCTCTCTTACGCAATGGAGGTTTTTTGTCATGGATAGATACATGCCTATCACAGGTATCGATTGCACCATCGCTTCGCTGGTGATCGACACCGAAGCACCGCTGGACGTGTTGCACGAAACAGCGGCTTACCGCATCCGCACTGCGACTCAGCTGCTTGAGAGTTTTGCGTTTGGTGAGGGCGTTTACAGTGAGCTGGCGCGGGTGTTGGTGACGTCATTGCGTGATGGTTGTGATTTGCTGGATGTCGTCGGGCGACGATTGCAGGAGCAAGTTTCGGCGCAGCACAGCAAATCAAGACCAGCGCCGGCCGAGTCGTAACGGCGTTAGCGGTGTGGACGGACGGGTTTCCAACACGTGTGAAAACGGCCCCGGCGCTTGGCGCAGAGGCCGTTCCAACACTTACTGAGCCTGGATCAACTTGCTTTCAGCAACGCCAGCACGACCGGTGTGGTCATCAACCACTTGCAGGCTGTTGCGTGCCTTGATGAAGCCCACTTTCACTTCCTGCCAGACAAAGTAGTTTTTGCCGGCTTCTGCGGTGAGTTTCAGTTCGGAATCGTTTTCCGCCGAGGACACCAGAGTCTGCTGACCGGCCGGAACGGCCAACATCAGGTACGACTTGGCGACGGTCTGGCCGACCGGTTTACCGTTGAGCGTCACCGGCATTTTCACCCCGGCGCCCATGCTCTCGTTGCGATAGACGTAAATATTGGCTTTGTCCGGGGCGACCTGGAAGGTCTTCGCTTGAGCGTCCTGAGTGTCATCCGCCATCTTTACCGAAGCACAACCACCGGTGAGTGCGGCCACGGCCAGCAAAGCGGTGAGGGTTAGCTGCTTGAACATCCTGTATCTCCATTGTTTGTGACGAGTCCGAAACAGTTATCGGCTGATCAGAAAAAAGGCGAAGGGATGTATCAAAAAAACATGGCAAGCCCCAAGGCGTGATTTTGCGCACCACCAGAAATGCTAAAAGCATTAGGGTTCGAAATGGTACTGCGTAGGGATCGGGTACTGTTTGACGGAGGCAGGACAGGCTAAAACGACAAAGGGCGCCTTTCGGCGCCCCTTCACAAACAGGCCGGCTTGTCATCGCCCTGTACCTGTCTGGCTCTGCGATGGCTGGTTGCCCAGGATCCTCAGAGTCTCACAAGCCCCTTTCGGGAACGGGGCGAGTATTGCGCGAAACAGAACTCAGGGCAACGACTGGCCATTCGCCTGACTGCGCCACTTTCGATGCCATCACACGCCCAAAGCACTGCGTACCGCGACTTTGATCGAGTAAAACTCATCTGTTTCCAGTTGTGAAATAACATAAATACGCTTCCCTTGACGGTCTCGACTTCTGATCCGGTCCAGTCTGGAGAGGCTTACTGTCGCAACCATATCGCATTTCGCCCAGCAAACCGCACTGGCACCCTGGAGATGACTTTGCAGCTCCAGATGGTGATCAAGTATGCGATCAGGGGCGGTGGTACTTAGCGGCACAACCGTCACCAGCATGCTGTTGGACTTGTGTTTGCGTATCACAACAACGGGCCTGACCTTGATCATTTCGGGAACTTCGTACCCCCTGAAATCACAAATCAATACGCTACCTTCCTTGGGTTGATATAGAAGCGGCATCCTTGGCACTCATCGAAAGAAATCGATTCTGCTCAATAACCGGGTGAATCCCTAAAGCGGATCCGTTACGCGAAATGTCTTTGCTCTCAAGCCCCTTCAACCTTACGCGTCAACAACTCAACAAACGCCTTGGCCATCGGCGACTTCTGATCCTTGCGCTGCACCAGCCACACCGCTGACACCGCCGCCGGGTCCAGCAATGGTCGATATACCACGCCATCGATGCGCATCCGCTGATACGACGCCGGCAGCACCGACACGCCCAACCCCGCCGCGACCAACCCGATAATGGTCATCGCCTCGCCCGCCTCTTGCGCAAAGTGCGGACTGAAACCGGCATCGCGGGCCAGGCTGAGCAATTGTGCGTAGAGACCGCTGCCGTAGCTGCGAGGGAAGAACACGAAAGGTTCAAGAGCCAGCGCCGACAGGAACAGTCCGTCTTCACTGTCGTTGACCAAGGGATGCTTGGAGCTGAGCACCGCCACCAGTGGTTCGCGCATCAGCTCCACGACGCTGAGCGAGTCCGGCAACCCCAGCGGCCGCATGATGCCGACCTCGATCGACTCGTCGACCAGCGCGTCGGCGACCTGGGTGCTGCTCATCTCCCGCAAATTCAGGTGCACCGCCGGGAAGCGCTGGCGGAACGAAAAAATTGCTTGGGGAATGGTCGAGTTGAACGGTGCCGAGGACGTGAAGCCGATCTTCAATTCACCGAGCTCACCCAGTTGCGCACGGCGCGCCACGTCGGCAGCTTTGTCGACTTGCGCCAGCACCAATCGCGCCTCTTGCAGAAACAAGCGACCGGCTTCGCTGAGTTCGACCCGACGATTGGTTCGCTCGAACAAGCGTGCGCCCACCTCGGCCTCCAGTGCCTGAATCTGTTGGCTTAGCGGCGGCTGAGAGATGCCTAGCACCTGAGCGGCGCGGCCGAAGTGCAGTTCTTCGGCGACGGCGATGAAGTAGCGCAGGTGACGCAATTCCATGAAAACCCCATTAGGTCGTAAAAGCTCTCAAACAGGTCGAACAATATATTGGATTGAATCATTAGGCAGCTATATGATTTTTTCATTGCCTGCCAGGCTGCGCCCCTCCGAGGTCCATCGTGAAAACTGCTGTCGCTCCACTCGCCCATGAAGTTCCGCCTGCTGCGGCGGACGATGTCGTCGCCGAGCTGAAGGAAATTTACATCGAAAAAGGCACGCCGATGTTCATGCGCACGGTGCTGGCGCTGTTCTCCGGCGGCTTCGCGACCTTCGCGTTGCTCTACTGCGTACAACCGATGATGCCGTTACTGTCCCACGAATACTCGATCAACGCGGCGCAGAGCAGCCTGATCCTGTCGGTGGCGACCGGCATGCTCGCCATTGGCCTGCTGATCACCGGCCCGATTTCCGACAGGGTCGGCCGCAAACCGGTGATGGTTGCCGCATTGTTCGCCGCCGCGCTGTGCACCATGGCCAGCGCGATGATGCCGAGCTGGGAAGGCGTGTTGATCATGCGCGCACTGATCGGCTTGTCGTTGAGCGGCCTGGCAGCGGTCGCCATGACGTACCTGAGCGAAGAGATCCACCCACAGCACATCGGCCTGGCCATGGGTTTGTACATCGGCGGCAACGCGATTGGCGGGATGTGCGGACGCTTGATCACCGGCGTGCTGATCGACTTCGTCAGCTGGCACACGGCGATGCTGGTGATCGGCGGCCTGGCCCTGATCGCCGCAGCGGTGTTCTGGAAAATCCTTCCGGAGTCGCGCAACTTCCGCGCCCGCTCGCTGCACCCGCGCAGCTTGCTCGACGGCTTCACCATGCACTTTCGCGATGCCGGTTTACCGCTGTTGTTCCTTGAAGCCTTTGTGCTGATGGGCGCGTTCGTCACGCTGTTCAACTACATCGGTTACCGCTTGCTGGCCGAGCCGTATCACATGGAACAAGCCTTCGTCGGACTGCTCTCGGTGGTGTACCTGTCGGGGATCTACAGCTCGGCGAAGATCGGTTCGCTGGCTGACAAGCTGGGGCGCCGTAAAGTGCTCTGGGCGACGATTGTGCTGATGCTCGCCGGCCTGGCCCTGACCATGTTCACGCCACTGCCGGTGGTGATCATCGGCATGTTGATCTTTACTTTCGGCTTCTTTGCCGCGCACTCCGTGGCCAGCAGCTGGATCGGCCGCCGGGCGATCAAGGCCAAGGGGCAGGCTTCATCGTTGTACCTGTTCAGCTATTACGCCGGATCGAGCATTGCCGGGACGGCGGGCGGGGTGTTCTGGCACTTGGGCGGGTGGAACGGGATTGGGCTGTTTATTGGCGCGTTGCTGGTGATTGCGTTGCTGGTGGCGTTGAAGCTTGCGAAGTTGCCGCCGTTGGGCGGTGTAAAGGCTTAAACACAAATATCCAGTCAGCCATGAACAACTGTGGGAGCGAGTTTGCTCGCGAAGGGGCCGGCACATCCAACAGAGTCGTTGGCTGACAGACCGCCTTCGCGAGCAGGCTCGCTCCCACAGAAAAGCCTAGCGTTTTATCAGTTCACGATCACTCGTGATACTGCGCCGACAACTCATGAACCGCGCGCAGGAAGGCGCCAGCATGTTCCGGATCGACTTCCGGGGTGATGCCATGACCCAGGTTGAACACGTGGCCGCTGCCTTTGCCGTAGCTGGCGAGAATGCGGCCGACTTCGGTGCGGATGGCTTCCGGTTTGGCGTACAACACGGTCGGGTCCATGTTGCCTTGCAGCGCAACTTTGCTGCCGACGCGATCGCGGGCACTGCCGATGTCGCAGGTCCAGTCCAGGCCCAATGCATCAGCGCCAGCGTCGGCGATACTTTCCAGCCACAGGCCACCGTTCTTGGTGAACAGGATGACCGGCACTTTGCGGCCTTCGTGCTCGCGGATCAGGCCGCTGACGATTTTCTTCATGTAGGCCAGGGAGAATTCCTGGTACGCCGCCGCCGAGAGGCTGCCACCCCAGCTGTCGAAGATCTGCACCGCTTGCGCGCCGGCCATAATCTGGCCGTTAAGGTAGCTGGTGACCGTCTGCGCGAGCTTGTCCAGCAGCAGGTGCAAGGCTTGCGGGTTGTCGTAGAGCATGGTTTTGGTCTTGCGGTAGTCTTTCGACGAGCCGCCTTCGACCATGTAGGTGGCCAGGGTCCATGGGCTGCCGGCAAAGCCGATCAGTGGCACGCGGCCGTTCAGTTCGCGGCGGATGGTGCTGACTGCGTCCATGACGTAGCCGAGGTCTTTGTGCGGATCAGGAATCGGCAGCGCTTCGATGTCGGCCATGGTGCTGACGACTTTCTTGAAGCGCGGGCCTTCACCGGTTTCGAAGTACAGGCCCTGGCCCATGGCATCCGGGATGGTCAGGATGTCGGAGAACAGGATCGCTGCGTCCAGTTGCGGATAGCGGTCGAGCGGTTGCATCGTGACTTCGCAAGCGAACTCCGGGTTCATGCACAGGCTCATGAAGTCACCGGCCTTGGCACGGCTGGCGCGGTATTCAGGCAGGTAGCGACCGGCCTGACGCATCATCCACACAGGGGTGACGTCTACGGGTTGCTTGAGCAGGGCGCGAAGGAAACGGTCGTTCTTCAGGGCAGTCATGTCGGCATCCGGAAAAAAAGTGCGGGCATTTTCTCAGAGCGCGACGCAAAAGGCACGGTTGCAGGTCAGCCTTTTGTCTATCGGGTCAATTTGTCGCGGGGGAATGCGCCATTTAGCAACACCCTGAAACCAATGTGGGAGCGAGCCTGCTCGCGAAGAGGGCTTCGCAGTCAACATCTCTGTTGGCTGATCCACCGCTTTCGCGAGCAGGCTCGCTCCCACATTTTGATCGCATTCCAATGTTGGAAAGCGATCAGACCTCCAGGTAATCCAGGATCCCTTCAGCCGCATTGCGGCCTTCGAAGATCGCCGTCACCACCAGGTCAGAACCGCGAACCATGTCGCCACCGGCGAAGATTTTCGGGTTGCTGGTCTGGTGCTTGAACTTGCCTTGTTCCGGAGCCACAACGCGGCCCTGGCTGTCGGTCTGGATGTCGAACTGTTCGAACCACGGCGCCGGGCTTGGACGGAAGCCGAAGGCGATGACCACGGCGTCGGCCGGGATGATCTCTTCGGAGCCCGGGATCGGCTCAGGGCTGCGACGGCCACGGGCGTCCGGTGCGCCGAGACGGGTCTCGACCACTTTCACGCCTTCGACGCGGTCTTCACCGACGATCGCAATTGGCTGGCGGTTGTAGAGGAATTTCACCCCTTCTTCCTTGGCGTTTTTCACTTCCTTACGCGAGCCCGGCATGTTCGCTTCGTCACGACGGTACGCACAGGTCACCGACTTGGCGCCCTGGCGAATCGAAGTACGGTTGCAGTCCATCGCCGTGTCGCCACCGCCGAGTACCACGACCTTCTTGCCTTTCATGTCGACGAAATCTTCCGGCGACTTTTCAAAGCCCAGGTTGCGGTTGACGTTGGCGATCAGGAAGTCGAGCGCGTCGTGCACGCCCGGCAGGTCCTCACCGGCAAAGCCGCCCTTCATGTAGGTGTAGGTGCCCATGCCCATGAACACGGCATCGTATTCTTCGAGCAGTTGCTCGACGGTCACGTCCTTGCCCACTTCGGTGTTCAGGCGGAACTCGATGCCCATGCCGGTGAAGACTTCGCGACGATTGCTCAGCACGGTCTTTTCCAGCTTGAACTCGGGGATGCCGAAGGTCAGCAAGCCACCGATTTCCGGGTTCTTGTCGAACACCACCGGGGACACGCCGCCACGTACCAGCACGTCGGCACAGCCCAGGCCAGCCGGGCCGGCACCGATGATCGCGACACGCTTGCCGGTCGGCTTGACCTTGGACATGTCCGGACGCCAGCCCATGGCGAACGCGGTGTCGGTGATGTACTTCTCGACCGAACCGATAGTCACCGCGCCGAAGCCGTCGTTGAGGGTGCAGGCACCTTCGCACAGACGATCCTGCGGGCACACCCGGCCGCACACTTCCGGCAGGGTGTTGGTTTGGTGCGACAGCTCGGCGGCCTGGAGGATGTTGCCCTCGGCCACCAGCTTCAGCCAGTTCGGAATGAAGTTGTGCACCGGGCACTTCCATTCGCAATACGGGTTACCGCAACCCAGGCAGCGGTGGGCCTGATCGGCCGAATGCTGGGGTTTGAAGGGTTCGTAGATCTCCACGAACTCTTTTTTGCGTTGACGCAACAGTTTCTTCTTCGGATCTTTGCGCCCGACATCGATGAACTGGAAGTCGTTATTCAGACGTTCAGCCATTGTTAAAACCTCATCAAACTCTTCAGGCGCATATCACTGCGGGTTGGCACGGGTGCTGGAAAGCAACGATTTCAGGTTGGCAGCCTTGGGCTTGACCAGCCAGAAACGACGCAGATAGTCATCGAGGTTTTCAGCGAGGTTACGACCCCATTCGCTGTCGGTTTCCTCGACGTATTCGTTCAGCACGCGTTGCAAGTGGCTGCGATAGGCTTCCATCGCCTCACCGCTGATCCGCTGGATTTCCACCAGTTCGTGGTTGACCCGGTCAACGAAGGTGTTGTCCTGGTCGAGCACGTAGGCGAAACCGCCGGTCATGCCTGAGCCGAAGTTGTAACCGGTCTTGCCCAATACACAGACGAAACCACCGGTCATGTACTCGCAGCAGTGATCGCCAGTGCCTTCCACAACCGTGTGGGCACCGGAGTTACGCACGGCAAAACGCTCGCCCGCGGTGCCGGCGGCGAACAGCTTGCCGCCCGTGGCGCCGTACAGGCAGGTGTTGCCGATGATGGCACTGTCCTGAGTCTTGTAGACGCTGCCCTTCGGCGGAACGATGACCAGTTTGCCGCCGGTCATGCCTTTGCCGACGTAGTCGTTGGCGTCGCCTTCCAGGTACATGTTCAGGCCGCCGGCGTTCCACACACCGAAGCTCTGACCGGCCGTCCCTTTGAAGCGGAAGGTGATCGGCGCATTCGCCATGCCTTGGTTGCCGTGCTTGCGCGCGATTTCACCGGAGATCCGAGCGCCGATCGAACGGTCGCAGTTGCAGATGTCCAGGGCGAAATCGGCGCCGCTCATGTCGTTGATGGCCGAGGTGGCCAGGTCGACCATTTTCTCGGCCAGCAGGCCTTTGTCAAACGGCGGGTTGCGGTCCACCTGGCAGAATTGAGGCTTGTCTGCCGGAATGTGATCGCTGCCCAGCAACGGCGTCAGGTCCAGGTGTTGCTGCTTGGCGGTCTGGCCTTCGAGGACTTCCAGCAGATCGGTACGACCGATCAGCTCTTCGAGGGAGCGCACGCCCAGCTTGGCCAGCCACTCACGGGTTTCTTCGGCGACGTAGGTGAAGAAATTCACCACCATGTCGACGGTCCCGATGTAGTGATCCTTGCGCAGCTTCTCGTTCTGAGTCGCGACGCCGGTGGCGCAGTTGTTCAGGTGGCAGATACGCAGGTATTTGCAGCCCAGCGCGATCATTGGCGCGGTGCCGAAGCCGAAGCTTTCAGCGCCGAGGATCGCAGCCTTGATCACGTCGAGGCCGGTTTTCAGGCCGCCGTCGGTTTGTACCCGCACTTTGCCGCGCAGGTCGTTGCCGCGCAGAGTCTGGTGGGTTTCGGCCAGGCCGAGCTCCCACGGAGCGCCCGCGTATTTGATCGAGGTCAGCGGCGATGCGCCGGTGCCGCCGTCGTAGCCGGAGATGGTGATCAAGTCTGCATAGGCTTTGGCCACACCGGCGGCGATGGTGCCGACGCCCGCTTCTGCTACCAGCTTCACCGAGACCAGGGCCTTCGGGTTGACTTGTTTCAGGTCGAAGATCAGCTGCGACAAGTCTTCGATCGAATAGATGTCGTGGTGCGGTGGCGGCGAAATCAGGGTCACGCCCGGCACTGCGTAACGCAGCTTGGCGATCAGACCGTTGACCTTGCCACCTGGCAGTTGACCACCTTCGCCGGGCTTGGCGCCCTGAGCGACTTTGATCTGCAGCACTTCAGCGTTGACCAGGTATTCCGGAGTCACACCAAAGCGGCCAGTCGCAACCTGCTTGATTTTCGAGCTCTTGATGGTGCCGTAACGCGCCGGGTCTTCGCCGCCTTCGCCGGAGTTGGAACGCGCGCCGAGGCGGTTCATGGCTTCGGCCAAGGCTTCGTGGGCTTCCGGCGACAGGGCGCCCAGCGAGATACCGGCGGAGTCAAAGCGCTTGAGCACCGATTCCAGCGGTTCGATTTCGCTGATGTCCAGCGGCGTGTCCAGGGTCTTCACCTTGAACATGTCGCGGATCATCGACACCGGACGGTTGTCCACCAGCGCCGTGTATTCCTTGAACTTGCTGTAGTCGCCCTGCTGCACAGCGGCTTGCAGGGTGTTGACCACATCCGGGTTGTAGGCGTGATATTCGCCACCGTGGACGAACTTCAGCAGGCCGCCTTGCTGGATCGGCTTGCGCGGGCTCCAGGCTTCGGCGGCGAGGGCTTTCTGCTCGGCTTCGATGTCGACGAAACGCGCGCCCTTGATGCGGCTAGGCACACCACGGAAGCTCAGCTCGCAAACTTCTTCGGACAGGCCGATGGCTTCGAACAACTGCGCACCACGGTACGACGTGATGGTCGAAATGCCCATCTTCGACAGGATTTTCAGCAGGCCTTTGGTGATGCCTTTGCGGTAGTTCTTGAACACCTCATAGAGGTCGCCCAGCACTTCACCGGTACGGATCAGGTCGCCCAGCACTTCGTAAGCCAGGAACGGATAAACGGCGGAGGCGCCGAAACCGATCAACACGGCGAAGTGATGCGGGTCGCGAGCGGTCGCGGTTTCCACGAGGATGTTGGAGTCGCAACGCAGGCCTTTTTCGGTCAGGCGGTGGTGTACCGCGCCGGTGGCGAGCGAAGCGTGGATCGGCAACTTGCCCGGGGCAATGTGACGGTCACTCAACACAACCTGGGTACGACCGGCGCGCACGGCTTCTTCAGCCTGATCGGCGACGTTGCGGATTGCCGCTTCGAGGCCGACGCTTTCGTCGTAGTTCAGATCGATGATCGCGCGCTCGAAGCCCGGACGATCGAGGTTCATCAGCGAACGCCACTTGGCCGGGGAAATGACCGGCGAGCTGAGGATCACGCGCGAGGCGTGCTCCGGCGACTCCTGGAAGATGTTGCGCTCGGCACCGAGGCAGATCTCCAGCGACATGACGATGGCTTCACGCAGCGGGTCGATCGGCGGGTTGGTGACCTGCGCGAACTGCTGGCGGAAATAGTCGTACGGCGTGCGCACGCGCTGGGACAGCACGGCCATCGGCGTATCGTCGCCCATCGAGCCGACGGCTTCGTAGCCTTGCTCGCCGAGCGGACGCAGCACCTGATCACGTTCTTCAAAAGTGACCTGGTACATCTTCATGTATTGCTTGAGCTGATCGACGTCGTAGAACGCCGAACCGTGGTCGTTGTCTTCCATGGTCGCCTGGATGCGCAGGGCATTCTTGCGCAGCCATTGCTTGTACGGATGGCGGGACTTCAAGCGGTTGTCGATGGCATCGGTGTCGAGGATCTGACCGGTTTCGGTGTCCACGGCAAAGATCTGGCCCGGGCCAACGCGGCCCTTGGCGATCACGTCTTCAGGCTGGTAGTTCCAGACACCGATTTCGGAGGCCAGGGTAATGAAACCGTTTTTGGTGGTGACCCAACGCGCCGGGCGCAGACCGTTACGGTCGAGCAGGCACACCGCGTAGCGACCATCGGTCATTACCACGCCGGCCGGGCCGTCCCACGGTTCCATGTGCATCGAGTTGTATTCGTAGAACGCACGCAGGTCCGGGTCCATGGTTTCGACGTTCTGCCACGCAGGCGGAATGATCATCCGCACGCCACGGAACAGGTCGATGCCACCGGTCACCATCAGCTCGAGCATGTTGTCCATGCTCGAAGAGTCGGAACCAACGCGGTTGACCAGCGGGCCAAGCTCTTCCAGATCCATCAGATCGTTGGTGAACTTGGTGCGACGGGCCACGGCCCAGTTGCGGTTGCCGGTGATGGTGTTGATCTCGCCGTTGTGCGCCAGGAAGCGGAACGGTTGGGCCAGCGGCCATTTCGGCAGGGTGTTGGTGGAGAAGCGCTGATGGAACACGCAAATCGAGGTTTGCAGGCGCTCATCGCTCAGGTCTGGATAGAAGGCGGTCAAGTCCGCCGGCATCATCAGGCCTTTATAAATGATGGTCTTGTGCGAAAAGCTGCAGACGTAGTGGTCGGCATCGGCGGCGTTGGCCACGGACGAGCGACGACGGGACGTGAACAGTTTGACGGCCATGTCCTGATCGCTCAGGCCTTCACCGCCGATGAACACTTGTTCGATCTGCGGCAGGCGCTCAAGGGCCAGACGGCCGAGGACGCTGGTGTCGATCGGCACTTTGCGCCAGCCGACGAGGGTCAGGCCGGCCGCCAGGATTTCGCGGTTCATGTTCTCGCGAGCGGCTTCGGCTTTCACCAGGTCCTGGTTGAAGAAGACCATGCCCACGGCATATTGCTTGGGCAGTGCGACGCCGAAGGTTTCCTGGGCGATGGCACGCAGGAACACGTCCGGCTTTTGAATCAGCAGACCGCAACCGTCACCGGTCTTGCCGTCGGCATTAATCCCACCGCGGTGGGTCATGCAGGTCAGGGCCTCGATGGCCGTTTGCAAAAGGGTATGACTGGGCTCGCCCTGCATATGGGCTATCAGGCCGAAACCGCAGTTATCCTTGAATTCATCTGGTTGGTACAGACCTGCTTTCATAGACACTTTCTCACCAGGCTGCCCCTTGTCGAGGCAAATTTCTTTTCAATTCAATCAGTTACCTTCCGCGCCGAACGTATGCCGGCTTTGCGGGGGCAAAAGGGAGGTCATTGTACACACCGACACTTACGCTCACAAATTTGACGACGAACTGTCGCAAATCTATGTCGCATTTGTGAAAGGTTTAAAGCGATCTGCTGTGCTAGTCAAAACTTTTTTTAATTTTGACTGCAACGACTCAAAGACTACTGTGACGCAGACACCACAAGGCACGCGGCCTGTAGAGGCGGCATGCACTTGTAGAAATTTTGAGGTGCCGGGAGAGGCGGCCTGGGTAAGGCCGCCGAATCTTCAGCGAGTTGTTGCCAGTTCCTGTTGGACGCTGGCGACAGTGCGAGGCCAAGGTTTACCAGCCTGAACCTTCGCTGGCAAGGCCTTGATGGCGGTAACGGCTGCATCGCGGTTGGCGAAGTTACCGTAGGTGATGACGTAAAGCGGCTTGCCGTTGAGGACTTTCTTGAAATAACGGTACTCGCCGCCCTGCTCTTTCACGAAGTTTTGTGCAGTCGTTTCGGAGCTGGTACCGAGGATCTGCACCACGTAGTTGCTGGTCGGTTGACCGGCGTACCACGTGCCGCCAGCGGCCTTGGCGGCAGGCGCTGGCTTCTCGGCAGGCTTGGCAGCAGCCACAGCGGCTGGCTTGGCTGGCGCGGGAGCCGGCTTCACGGCAGGCGCAGCCGGGGCAGGCTTGGCGGTGGCTACCTGAGTCGGTGCTGGAACCGGTTTAGCGGCTGGCGTCGGCGCAGGGCCTGGCTGAATGCCGGCAGGCGGTGCGACGGTGGTCACGGTTGGCGGTGTCGCGCTGGAACCCTCGACCGGCACGCCATCGTCGCCTTCGGTGATGCCACCGGCCGCTTCAGCCAACGGACCGCGCATGACCGGTTGCGAATTGCCGACCAACGGCAATGGCATCGGCTGCGAGTTGCCGGCGAATTCGACGGAGGGTGCACCGCCGTTAGGCTGTGGCGAACCCTGGCCGAGCGGCAGTTGTGCCTGTTCATTGGCAGGTGCGCCGGTGGTCGGTGCTTTGCTGCGACCCGGCATCAACCAGGCGGCGGCTACCGCGACCACGACTACGGCGGAAATCGCCAATACGTGTTTCTTCGGCATGTTAAACCCCATACTTGGACGCTTCACCGCTGAGCGGCTGGCAATCATGGCTTCGATCATTGCATCGCGGGCGACCTGGTTGATGTTGCCAGGCCAGCCGTCGGAGCTTTCGTGAATATCAGAGATCTGATCCGCGGTGAAAAGTTCGATACCCCGACCGGCGCCTTCGAGGCGCTGATCCAGATATTCGCGGGTTTCTTCTTCGGTGTAAGGCTGCAGTTCGATCACGTGGAAGCGCTCTTCCTCAAGGCTCAGCGCCTCAAGCTGAGCGATCAGCGACGACTCGCCAAACAGGAACACGTGCGGACGACCTTCCGGTGCGCCGGCCGCCAGGGCCATCAGGGCTTCCAGCGCGGACTCGTCGAGTTGCTCGGCGTCATCCACCAGCAAATAGACTTCCTGACCGGTCAGCGCGAGTTGCACCACTTGCGCCAGAATCGCGCCGATCTCAGCCTGTTCGACGTTCAGCGATTGAGCGACCTGGCGCAAGATGCCGGCCGAATCGCCCGCGCCGCGAGCGGATACCACCACGCTCTGCACCGACTGCTTGTTGGTGCTGGCCACCAGAGCCTGGCGCAACAGGGTCTTGCCACTGCCTTGCGGGCCCGTGACCACCAGCAACAACTGGCTATAGCGCGCCAGGTGATGCAGTTGCCCCAGCACCGGTTTGCGCTGGGCCGGGAAAAATTTGAAGCCAGGTACCCGTGGAGCAAAAGGGTCATGACTTAACTGGTAATGGCCGAGGAAAGCCTCGTCGGCATGCAAACTAGTCATCGGGATCTTATTAACCTTTCAGCTGAGCCAGGGCGCGGTAATCCGCTCCCAGCGTGGCCTGTAAAATCTCTTTTGGATAATCGTCGGTCACCACCGCTTCGCCCATGTGGCGCAGCAGCACCAGGCGCAAACGACCGTCGATCACTTTCTTGTCAATTGCCATGTGTTCAAGGAAATCGGCTTCGGTCATCTCTTCAGGCGGGATGACTGGCAGGCCGGCACGCTGGAACAGGCGAATACCGCGATCACGCTCTTGCTCGCTGATCCAGCCCAGGCGCGCCGACATCTCCAAAGCCATTACGGTGCCAGCAGCAACCGCTTCACCATGAAGCCAGACACCATAGCCCATGTGGGTTTCGATGGCGTGGCCGAACGTATGACCGAGGTTCAATGTGGCACGTACACCGGTCTCTTTTTCGTCGGCGCCGACCACTGCAGCCTTGGCGGCGCAGGAGCGTTCGATGGCGTAGGTCAGGGCGACCTGGTCCAGGGCGCGCAGGCGATCAACGTTCTCTTCGAGCCAGGTCAGAAACGGCTCGTCGCAGATCAGTCCGTACTTGATGACTTCAGCCAGGCCAGCGGACAGTTCGCGGGCCGGCAAGGTATTGAGGGTCGCGGTATCGATCAGCACCACGTTCGGCTGATAGAACGCGCCGACCATGTTCTTGCCCATCGGATGGTTGATACCGGTCTTGCCGCCCACCGAAGAGTCGACTTGCGACAGCAACGTGGTCGGCACTTGAATGAAATCAACGCCGCGCTGGTAGCAAGCGGCGGCAAAACCGGCCATGTCACCAATCACGCCGCCACCGAGGGCGATCACGGTGGTGCGGCGGTCGTGCCGTGCGGTCAGCAGGCCGTCGAAAATCAGTTGCAGGGTTTCCCAGGTCTTGAAGGCCTCGCCGTCAGGCAACACCACGGAAATCACCGAGAACTGCGCCAGGCTGCGGGTCAGACGTTCGAGGTAGAGCGGTGCAACGGTCTCGTTGGAGATGATCGCTACTTGCCGTCCGCGAATATGCGGGGCCAGCAGCTCAGGCTGATCCAACAAACCTTCGCCAATGTGAATCGGGTAGCTGCGCTCGCCTAGATCGACCTTGAGTGTCTGCATGTGTCCCCACAGTGAAGATGAATCAGGCGTCCTGCCTTGAGTTATCGAATGTCCACGGCGTCTGCTGGTGTGACGTCGTTCGGTAGCCATCTGCCATAACCTTGAGCGGTCATGACCGGACGCCGAGGATAGCGCATTTCGCGCTGCGCATTAACGGGGCGGTAGCTGCTGCAAGCGTTCGAGGATGTCGAGCACTACCATTCGCGGCGGCCGCTCATCGGTTTCAACCACCAGGTCGGCGATTTCCCGATACAGCGGATCGCGGATCGCCAATAGATCCCGCAGGGTCTTGGCCGGATCGGCGGTGCGCAACAGGGGTCGATTGCGGTCACGGGCAGTTCGGCCCACTTGTTGCTCGACAGAAGCATGCAAGTAGACCACCCGACCACCGGCATGCAGTGCCCGACGATTGGCTTCGCGCATGACTGCGCCGCCACCGGTCGCCAACACCACGCCATCGCAGCCACACAGCTCGGCAATCATCGCCTGCTCGCGGTCACGAAAGCCCGGTTCGCCTTCTTTATCGAAAATCCACGGGATATTGGCGCCCGTGCGCAATTCAATTTCCTTATCGGAATCTTTGAACGGCAGGCGCAGCTCTTTGGCCAGCAACCGGCCGATGGTGCTTTTACCAGCGCCCATCGGTCCAACAAGAATCAAATTTCGCACAGAATCAATGACTCACAGCAATCGCCTGGTTGTTCATGATACGCGGAGTGAGAAATACCAGCAGCTCGGATTTTTTCTCCGAAACCACGTCACGCCGGAAAAGGCGGCCAAGATACGGCACATCGCCGAGAAATGGCACCTTATCTACAACCTTGCTCTGAGTATTTGAGAAAACCCCGCCAATGACGATGGTCTCGCCATCGTTGACCAGGACCTTGGCATTGACCTCGTTTTTCTTGATCGGCGGCACATCCTGCACCTTGTTCAGGTAGTCCGGTTCGTCCTTGGTGACCTTGACCTCCATGATGATCCGGTTGTCCGGGGTGATCTGCGGTGTCACTTCCAGCGACAGCGAGGCTTCCTTGAAAGACACCGACGTCGCGCCACTGGAACTGGCTTCCTGGTAGGGAATCTCCGTGCCCTTGAGAATCTTTGCGGTTTCCTTGTCGGACGTGACCACCTTGGGCTGCGAGACGATTTCGCCGTTGCCGGTTTTCTCCATCGCCGTCAGTTCCAGATCCAGCAACACGTTGTCGGTGATGAAGGCGATGCCGATGCCCGAGGTGCTGCCCGCTGCGCCCATGTCGACAAACGACGAGTTGGTACTGGTGCTTTCCGGTGTGCCGATGGTCCTCCCATCGCTGGCCCCGGACGTATTCCAGTTGCCCTTGTTGCGCACCGAACCGCCCCAGCGCACGCCGAGGCTTTTGTCGTAGTCGACGTTGGCTTCGACGATTCGCGCTTCGATCATCACCTGGCGAACCGGGATGTCCAGTTGCGTGACAATGCGCCGAAGCTCATCGAGGCGATCCTGAGTCTGGTAGGCAATGATGTTGTTGGTACGATCATCCACCGTGATCGACCCCCGCTCGTCGGCTTTCGCCTCGGCGCTGGTCACTGAAGTGAACAGCTTGGCAATGTCCGCAGCCTTGGCGTAGTTGACCTGCAACAGTTCGCGCCGCAGTGGTGCCAGTTCGGAGATCTGCTTCTGCGATTCCAGTTCCTGGCGTTCCCGGGCAGCGATTTCATCGGCCGGCGCCACCAACAGCACGTTGCCGATCTTGCGTTTGTCCAGGCCCTTGGTTTTCAGCACCAGGTCCAGCGCCTGATCCCACGGCACGTTCTGCAACCGCAACGTGATGCCGCCCTGCACGGTGTCGCTGGCCACCAGATTGAGGTTGGTGAAATCGGCGATCAGTTGCAGCACCGAGCGCACGTCGATGTCCTGGAAATTCAGCGAGAGTTTTTCGCCGGTGTAGGCGAAGCGCTCTGCGTTGCGCTTTTGCAGATCGTCGACCGTCATCGGTCGGATACTGACGGTCAGCTTGTTGTCGGTCTGATAGGTCGAATAGTCGAAGGCGCCGCCGGGCTCGATGGTGATGGTTGCCCGGTCACCGGTGGCGACGGCGTTGACGAATTGCACCGGGGTGGCGAAATCCTTGACGTCGAGGCGCACGCGCAACTTTTCGGGCAATTGGGTCCTGGCGAAACCGAGGATGATCTTGCCTTCGTGTTCCTGGATGTCCGGTGCGATGGAAGGATCCGACAGGTCGATGACCACGTTGCCTTCGCCCTGGGTGCCGCGCTGGAAGTCGACGCCGCGAATGGACTTGCTCGAAGGGGCGTAGTTTTTAGCCGGCGCCGGTGTTGCAACCGCAGCGCGAGGCGCCGGTTTCGAGGCCTTGCTGTTGGCCCCCTGCCCGACCACCACCAACAGGTTGTTGCCTTCGACCCTCGCGTTATACGGAGTCAACTGCGTCAGGTTAATGATCAGCCGCGTGCGGTCGTTGGCCTCGACCACTGTGGCACTGCGGGCATTGCCGCCTCCCAGGTCGCGAGTCTTGCTCTTCAACTGACTGACCACGCCGGGCAGGTCCAGCGCAATCCGCGCCGGCTGTTCGGTGGTGTAACCGTCGGGCACCGGTGGCGGCCCATCGAAAGACAACTTCAACTCGACGCGATCACCCGGCAGCGCGGCAACATCCAGCGCTTTGAGGTTGGCCGCCAGCACCATCGGAGACACCAACGCTATCCATAGCGAAATGCCGAGGGTTGAGAAAGTCCTGTTCATTATTCGAGTTCCACTATGAGTGCTCTTTCAAAGGAAGGGTCCGTGGCCGCTCCAGCCAGGCACCCTCGCCATCGGGAACGATTTCGACCACATCGACTTGCGAGCCGCTGATGGCGACGATCCGGCCATCGTTACGCCCCAGGTAATCACCGACTTTCAGCCGATGCACCCCGCCGGCCCCGCGCAACAGCGCGAAGGAGCCGGAGGCATTGGAGATCGTGCCGACCATTTCAAACTGCTCGATGTTGAATCCTTCGAGGTACTGCTTGACCCGATTGAGGTCGGGTTTGACGTTGCGCGAGCCACGCTTCTGGCCCGCAAGATCCACTCTGACCTGCCGGGAAAACGGGCTGCGCAGGTTGACGGCGTTGTAGGTGAACGTTGGGTAAGACCGAAACGTCGGCGTTGGTTCAATTTTGCCCGGGGCCCGCAGGCGCACCTCGTTCATGTAGGCATCCAGGTCACCGACGTCGTTGTCGCTGCCGCACGCGGTCAAGCTGGCGAACAACACCACCATCGATACACAACGAAGCGGGCTCATTTCTGCGCCCCGCTACCGTTGTAGCGATAGGTCTTGGCAAGGATGCTCATGCGCAACTTCGGTCCGCCTTCAGGGCTGGCGGGCGCAATGTCGAAATCATGCAGTGTCACGATCCGGGGCAGGCCGGCCACACCACTGACGAAGGTCGCCAGGTCGTGATAGGCGCCAGTCACCGTGATCTGGATCGGCAATTCGATGTAGAACTGCTGGGTGACTTCCGGCAGCAGTTTGATCTCTTCAAACTCCAGCCCGCTGCCGAGGCCCGTGCGGGTAATGTCCTCCAGCAGACCGGGAACCTCGGTGTCGCTGGGCAATTGCCGCAGCAGCACGCCAAAGGAGGTTTCCATCTCCTTCATTTGCTGGGTGTACAGCTCCAGATTCGCCGCCATGTGGGCTTTGGTCGCGAACTGCTCCTTGAGGGTCGACTCTTCCTCGCGCTTGAGGTTGAGCTGGTCTTCGAGGTCACTGAGGTAAAAGGTGTACCCCAGCGCCAACACCAGCAGCATCAGCAGCCCCCCCACCACAGCCTTGATCGCTGGCGGCCAGGAACCCATGTTGTTGGTGTCCAGATCGCCCAGATCAACATTGCGCAACCCTTCCAGCCATTGGGACGGACTCATTTATCGTCCTCCACGGCAGCGGGTTGTGTCTGACGAACGGTCAGTTGAAAGACATTGGCCTGGTCCAGTTGGCCAGCGGTCGTCGCCTTGACCTCGGTAAGGCTCGGAGCATCGAACCAGTCGGACGCATCCAGATTGCGCATCAGGTCCGACACGCGATTGTTCGACTCCGCCGCTCCAGTGATGGACAAGGTTTTGCCGACCATTTTCACTTCGGTGAAATACACGCCGTCCGGCAACGTGCGCGCCAGTTGATCGAAGATCCGGCCGCTGATCGGCCGGTTGCCTTGCAGGTCCTGGATAATGCGCATGCGCTCGACCAGTTGCTGGCGACGGGCTTTCAGCTCACTGATCTGGGCGATCCGCTCGTCGACCACGGCGATCTGCTTGCCGATGTAGGCGTTACGGGCAGCCTGCCGATCGATGGCGCCGCTGATGAGCTGATCCGCGATCAGTACGCCCCCCACAGAACACAGCAGCACGCCGACCAACGCCAGCAAGAAGCGTTTGCGGCGTTCTTCCCGCAGCTCTTCACGCCAGGGTAAAAGGTTGATCCGCGCCATCAGTCGAAACTCCTGAGGGCGAGCCCGCACGCAATCATCAAGGCCGGCGCATCGCTGGCCAGGGCGCCGGCGTTGACCTTGCTGCTCAGCGCCATGTTGGAGAACGGGTTGGCCACTTGGGTCGGCGTGCCCAGCCGCTGTTCGATCAACCGGTCCAGCCCCGACACCGACGCCGTGCCACCGGCCAGCAGAATGTGATCGACCGCGTTGTACTGGCCAGAGGCAAAGAAGAACTGCAACGAGCGCGAAACCTGTTGCACCAGCGCCTCGCGAAACGGCTGCAGGACTTCGCTGACGTAGTCGTCGGGCAAACCGCCCTGCTTCTTCGCCAGCCCGGCCTGTTCGACCGTCAGGCCATAGCGCCGCTGAATTTCTTCGGTCAGTTGCCGACCGCCGAACAGTTGCTCGCGGGTG
This sequence comes from Pseudomonas sp. GW821-FHT10C09, assembly GCF_059415465.1. NCBI lineage: Bacteria > Pseudomonadati > Pseudomonadota > Gammaproteobacteria > Pseudomonadales > Pseudomonadaceae > Pseudomonas > Pseudomonas sp. GW821-FHT10C09. The sequence goes on along the minus strand of NZ_JBWKNG010000011.1, from coordinate 32,591 downwards.
TAGATGATCTTGCCGTTGTGCAGCACGCTGAGGGTGGTCATGGTCGCGCCAATGTCCACCACCGCGACCGTCAGGCGCTCCTGGGAGGCGGCCAGTTGTGTCGAGAGCAAGCCGAAGGAGCGTTCCAGCGCGTAAGCCTCGACATCGACCACACGCGCGGTCAGGCCGGCCAGGGCGAGGGCCGCTTCACGGACTTCGACATTTTCCTTGCGACAGGCCGCCAGCAGCACATTGACCCGCTCCGGGTTACGCGCGGACACGCCCTGGACTTCGAAGTCGATGGCGACTTCATCCAAAGGATAGGGAATGTACTGATCGGCTTCGATCTTGAGCTGGTTTTCCATCTCGTCGTCGGAAAGACCGCCGTCCATCTCGATGGTCTTGGTGATCACCGCCGAGCCGGCCACTGCCACCGCCACGCTCTTGAGGCTGGTTCTGGCCTTGAGCAGCACACGAGAGAGCGCCTGCCCGACACCCTCGAGCTCAGCGATGTTTTTTTCGACTACCGCATTGGCCGGTAACGGCTCTACTGCGTAGGCCTCGACCCGATAACGGTCACCCTGACGACTCAGTTCCAGAAGCTTTACCGACGTGGAACTGATGTCTATCCCCAACAGCGCGTTGGCTTTTTTATTGAAGAGTCCTAGCACTACCCATTCCCTATGACTATCCGTGTCTTACGGACTCTGTAATATCCGTTGCGTTCATTACCTCCCGTCTTGACAGAAGCGCCAATGACGCTCCCCGCGGAAAAATGCTTATAATGCCCAGCGTTTTTTTCCGGTTTTTACTTCAAGCGCGGGTTGTTCCCTGTTTATCCGAACCCTGATGCCTCATTCATTCTTTGCCCTGGATGTCCAAAAGCCTTGATTCGTCTGCTGAAATTTTTCGGTTGGTCCATCGTCGCCGTTTTCTGCGGACTGCTTCTGGGTCTCAGTGGCGCCTTCCTTTACCTTAGTCCCGGATTGCCGTCCGTGGAGGCGCTGAGAAGCATCCAGTTGCAGATTCCTTTGCGGGTCTACAGCAGCGATAACAAGTTGATCGCAGAATTTGGCGAAATGCGTCGTACACCGATCCGTTTCGCCGACATTCCGCCCAATTTCATTAATGCGTTACTAAGTGCTGAAGACGACAATTTCGCCAACCACTACGGTGTCGATCCCAGCAGCCTGATGCGTGCCGCGACCCAGCTGGTCAAAAGCGGACACATTCAGTCCGGCGGCAGCACCATCACCATGCAGGTGGCGAAGAACTTCTTCCTGACCAGCGAACGCAGCTTCTCGCGCAAAACCACCGAAATTCTCCTGGCCTTGCAGATCGAACGGCAGCTGACCAAGGACGAGATCCTTGAGCTGTACGTCAACAAGATCTACCTGGGCAACCGCGCCTACGGCATCGAAGCCGCCGCGCAGGTTTACTACGGCAAATCGATTCGTGACGTCAGCCTCGCCCAGATGGCGATGATCGCCGGCTTGCCAAAAGCCCCGTCGCGCTTCAACCCGCTGGCCAACCCGGCCCGCAGCAAAGAGCGCCGCGACTGGATTCTGGGGCGCATGTACAAGCTCGGGAAAATCACCGAAGCCGACTACACCACGGCGATCAACGAACCGCTGAACGCCAGCTATCACGTGCCGACGCCGGAAGTGAATGCACCGTACATCGCTGAAATGGCCCGGGCCGAAATGGTCGGGCGTTATGGCAGCGACGCCTACACCGAAGGTTTCCGCGTGACCACGACCGTGCCGAGCAATCTGCAGGAAATGGCCAACACCGCGGTTCACGAAGGCTTGATGACGTATGACCAGCGCCATGGTTATCGCGGCCCCGAGTCGCGCCTGCCGGGCAAGACGCGCGAAGCCTGGGCCACCGAACTGACCAAGCAACGCACCATCAGCAGCCTTGAACCCGCCATCGTGACTCAGGTCGACAAGAATGGCCTGCAAGTGATGACCCGCACCGGTGACGAACACGTCGGCTGGGACAGCATGAAGTGGGCACGTCCGTTCCTGAACACCAACAGCATGGGCGCCAATCCAAAGCAGCCTGCGGATGTCGCGCAAGTCGGCGATCTGATTCGCGTGCAGCGTCAGCCGGACAACTCGCTGAAATTCAGCCAGATCCCGCAGGCGCAAGGCGCATTGGTGTCGCTTGATCCGCAGAACGGCGCCATTCGTTCGCTGGTTGGCGGTTTTGCCTTCGAGCAGAGCAACTACAACCGTGCCTTGCAGGCCAAGCGCCAGCCAGGCTCGAGCTTCAAACCGTTCGTCTACAGTGCGGCGCTGGATAACGGCTACACCGCCTCCAGCCTGGTGAACGACGCGCCGATCGTGTTTGTCGACGAATACCTGGACAAGGTCTGGCGTCCGAAGAACGACACCAACACCTTCCTCGGTCCGATCCGCCTGCGCGAGGCGCTGTACAAGTCGCGTAACCTGGTGTCGATCCGCTTGCTGCAAGCGATGGGCGTCGGCAAGACGATCGACTACATCACCCGCTTTGGCTTCAACAAGCAGGACCTGCCGCCCAACCTGTCGCTGGCACTAGGCACCGCGACCCTGACGCCGATGGAGATCGCCACGGGCTGGAGCACCTTCGCCAACGGCGGCTTCAAGATCACCCCGTACATCATCGACAAGATCGAGAGCCGCAACGGCGACACGCTGTTCGTCGCCAACCCGCCGAGCGTTCCTCAGGGCGATGCAGCGACCAGCGGCATTGCTGCTCCGGCCGCACAGACGTTTACGGTCAACGCGACACCGGGTGAGGCGCCAGCCGCGCCGGGCACTGCACCGCAAACACCGGCGGTGGCCGAACGCATCGTCGATGGCCGCACGACTTACATCCTCAACAGCATGTTGGAGGACGTGATCAAGCTCGGTACCGGCCGTCGTGCGCTGGCCCTGGGACGTGGCGACATTGCGGGCAAGACCGGTACGACCAACGAATCCAAGGATGCGTGGTTCTCCGGCTATAACGCCGATTACGTGACCACTGTCTGGACCGGTTTCGACCAGCCAGAAAGCCTCGGTCGCAAGGAGTTCGGCGGCACCGTCGCGCTGCCAATCTGGATGAACTACATGGGCGCCGCCCTCAAAGACAAGCCGCCGCATACGCAGCCAGAGCCGGAAGGCATCCTGAGCCTGCGAGTCGACCCGGTCAGCGGTCGTGCCGCCAGCCCGGGCACGCCAGGCGCGTACTTTGAACTGTTCAAGGCCGAAGACACGCCACCGTCGGTGAATGAGCTGGGTAACGGCACAGCGCCGGGCAGCCCGCTACCAGCGGATGAAGCGGCACCGATCGATTTGTTCTGATCGGGTAGCGCAACGCAAAAGCCCCGCCTTCGAGAGAAGCGCGGGGCTTTTTTGTATCTGTAACTTCTACACCGTCTGTAACGGCCTCTTCGTCGGAACGCCGCCCACAACCCCGCAGACATAAAAAAGCCCCGACTCATACGAGCCGGGGCTTTTGGGTTGAAGCGCTACAACGGCTTAGCCGTTGAACACGTCATCCACGCTTTTCAGCGGGTAGTTCTTCGGATACGGCAGGGTCGCTACGCCGGTCTCGATGGCGGCTTTAGCCACAGCATCAGAGATCAGGGTAATCAAGCGGGCATCCATTGGTTTCGGAATGATGTACTCACGACCGAATTCCAGCTTGATACCGCCGTAGGCGTCGCACACTTCCTGAGGAACCGGCAGCTTGGCCAGTTCACGCAGGGCATTGGCCGCCGCTACTTTCATTTCTTCGTTGATGCGCTTGGCGCGAACGTCCAGGGCACCACGGAAGATGAACGGGAAGCCCAGAACGTTGTTGACCTGGTTCGGGTAGTCTGAACGGCCGGTGGCCATGATCACGTCGTCACGGGTGGCGTGAGCCAGTTCCGGGGAGATTTCCGGATCCGGGTTGGAGCACGCGAACACGATCGGGTTAGGCGCCATCGACAGCAGGCCTTCAGCGCTCAGCAGGTTCGGGCCGGACAGGCCGACGAACACGTCTGCGCCTTGCAGGGCATCTGCCAGGGTGCGTTTTTCAGTCGCGTGAGCGAAGACAGCCTTGTACTGGTTCAGGTCGTCACGGCCGGAGTGGATCACGCCGGTACGGTCAACCATGAAGATGTTTTCGATGTTGGCGCCCATGCTTACCAGCAATTTCATGCAGGAGATGGCGGCCGCACCGGCGCCCAGGCAGACGATCTTGGCGTCAGCGAGGGTTTTGCCAGCAATTTCCAGGGCGTTGATCATGCCGGCCGCGGTTACGATCGCGGTGCCGTGCTGGTCATCGTGGAACACTGGAATGTCGCACTGCTCGATCAGAGCGCGTTCGATCTCAAAGCACTCAGGTGCCTTGATGTCTTCCAGGTTGATGCCACCGAAGGTGATGGAGATGCGCTTGACGGTGTCGATGAAGGCTTGCGGGCTTTCGGAGTCGACTTCGATGTCGAAAACGTCGATGCCGGCGAAGCGCTTGAACAGCACGCCTTTACCTTCCATCACAGGCTTGGAAGCCAGTGGGCCGAGGTTACCCAGGCCGAGAATCGCGGTGCCATCGGAAATGACTGCAACCAGGTTGCCTTTGCCGGTGTATTTGTAGGCCAGTTCAGGATCGCGGGCGATTTCGCGTACTGGTTCGGCTACGCCGGGGCTGTAGGCCAGCGACAGGTCGCGGGCGGTAGCGGTGGCCTTGGTGAGCTCGACGCTCAGCTTACCTGGACGAGGATGGGCATGATATTCGAGAGCGGCAGTTTTCAAATCAGACATGGGGGCATTCCGCTTTTACTGTTGGACAGACTGGTCAGCGAGGATACGCGCCTCGCAAAATCCCCACAAGACTGACCGGTCACCCCTGTCAAGCGCCCTGCCCTACGACTTTGGGCCAAGAGCCGCGGAACACAAGGGATAGACTGTTCACAATTGACAGTAAAAATGTCTACAATTTTTTCTTATCGCGCAATTTGCAGCATCGACGGATCGGTGAGCGGCAGAAGCCAGCGCGCCTGACCGGGTTTCAAGCCGCCGCGACGGGAACGGTCCAGCACCCAGCCTCGCGCCTCGATCTGCCTGCCTTCCAGGTTTTCCAGCGCCGGAACATCGAACTGCCCGAGCAGATTGGGTGCAACACGCAATACAACTGAATCCTGCAACTCGATCCAAACCCCGCCGCGATTGCGCTGAACCTTGCTCACACGACCGTTGAGCACAGCGAAACCGGACGCGTTGATCTGCTCCGCTTTCAGTACAGGAGATTGCCGCCAAACCCCAAGCCCGGCCTGTCGGGCACTGTGTTCGGCAGCTTGCTGGCAACCGACCAGATCGACATTGGGGGCGACCGCCACCTGAAAGCCGAGGCCTTCGGCGAGCATCTGCGCCTCAAGGTTGGCACCGTTGGCGCCATAGACATGGGCCAGCGTGCGGCCGTAGTGATCTTTGCCTTCTTTACCCGGCAGCAAACCGACCCTTGCATCGCTGGCTGCTACCAGCGCTTCAAGCCGTTTGCGCGCGACCACGGCAAACGGCTCGTCGGAACGGCCCTGCTTGCCCAGCTCAGGCGTATTCAAGCCGATCATGCGCACACTGCGGCCATCGCTCAGGCGCAAGGTGTCGCCATCCACTACCCGCTGCACGGTGACCGACTCCAGCCCGCTCGGCGTCGGGCAGAATGCCTGGGCGCCGGAAAGCCAAATCGCGGACACAAAAAAGGCGCCCGCGAGGGACGCCTTTTTCAACAGCAAGGAAAAGCCCATCGGGCCCTTCAACCTTACTCTGCAGCAGCTGGAGCTTTCTTGCCGAAAGCGCCAAAACGGTCTGCGAAGCGCTGTACACGACCGCCAGTATCCAGAGTCTTCTGCTTACCGGTGTAGAACGGGTGGCACTCGTTGCATACGTCGATCGCCAGAGGCTTGGCCAGGTTCGAACGAGTTTCGAACTTGTTGCCACAGCTGCAGGTAACTGCGGTGACTTCGTATGTTGGATGGATATCGGCTTTCATGATGATTCCTCAGGCTAGCGTGCCGCCACTCAACACTATTGTTGAATACCGCACGTAATTAGGCCGCGGATTCTACCAGACCTTTGCAATCGCGCAAGCTGTCCCTTCTACCGACCGTCTGCTAGGCTCCCGACCCTGAACGCCGTCCCTGTGGGAGCGAGCCTGCTCGCGAATGTGGTGTGTCAGACGACGAAAATGTTGACTGATATACCGCATTCGCGAGCAGGCTCGCTCCCACAGGTCGTAGACCTGCTGGTTATTTTCCGCTGATCGAGATCCCCCCGCGTGCCCGACGCCATTTTGCGCCTCGCCCTGCCTTCGCCGCTGCGCCGCCTGTTCGATTACCGTGCCCCGGCCGGAGTCCTGCGCGCCCAGTTGCAACCGGGCATGCGCCTGCGGGTGCCGTTCGGTCGGCGGGAAATGATCGGGATTCTGGTGGAGATCACCGACACCAGCGAAGTGCCGGTGGAAAAGCTCAAGCCGGCGCTGGCCCTGCTCGACGCCACGCCGCCACTGCCGCCCGCATTATTCAAGCTGTGCCTGTGGACGTCCCAGTATTACCAGCACAGCCTCGGCGACACCTTGAGTTGGGCGCTGCCGGTGTTGTTGCGTCAGGGCGAACTGGCCGAAGCGCGCCAGGAGCGCTTCTGGTCCGCCGCGCCGGGTGCCAGCCTTGATGATCCGCGCATTGCCCGCGCGCCACGCCAGCGCGAAGCCTTGGCGACACTGGCCCAGCATCCCCACGGCGTTGCTCATCAATTGCTGAGCAAACTGATGCTGAGCAAGGACAGCCTGGACTTGTTGCTGGCCAAAGACCTGGTCCAGGTAGAAATCCGCAAACACGCCCCCGGCGCGCGTCACGAGCACTGGCTGGCGCAGCCGGAACTGCCACTCAACCCGGAACAACGCGCCGCCTATGAAGCGATTCGCGCCGGGTTCGACAGCTATCACGCATTTCTGCTGGCCGGCGTCACCGGCAGCGGCAAGACCGAAGTCTATTTACAGCTGATCCGCGAAACCCTCGAAGCCGGCAAGCAGGCGCTGGTGCTGATCCCGGAGATCAACCTCGGCCCGCAGACCCTGGCGCGTTTCGAGCAACGCTTCAATGCACGCATCGCGCTGATTCACTCGGCGGTTAACGACCGCGAACGCCTCGAAGCCTGGCTTGCCGCGCGGGACGGTGACGCCGACATCATTATCGGCACCCGCTCGGCGCTGTTCACGCCGATGAAAAACCCCGGCCTGATCATCATCGATGAAGAGCACGACGGTTCCTATAAACAGCAGGAAGGCTTGCGTTACCACGCCCGCGACCTGGCACTGGTCCGCGCCCGGCAGGAAAACATCCCGATTGTCCTCGGCTCCGCCACGCCGTCGCTGGAAAGCCTGCACAACGCCTACACCGGTCGTTACGGCCTCCTGCGGCTGAACGAGCGAGCGGGCGGCGCCAAGCAGCCACGCTTCCTGCGCCTGGATGTAAAAAGCCGTCCGCTGGACAGCGGCATTTCCGGGCCGATGCAGCAAGCCATCGGCCAAACACTGGCCGCCGGTCAGCAAGTGTTGGTGTTCCTCAATCGTCGCGGTTTTGCGCCGACGCTGTTGTGTCATGACTGCGGCTGGATGTCCGAATGCCAACGCTGCGATGCGCGGATGACTGTGCACCAGCGCTCCGGCGAGTTGCGCTGCCATCACTGCGGCTATGTCGAACGCGTGCCACGGCGCTGCCCGAAATGCAGCAAAGTCGATTTGCGCCCGGTAGGCGCCGGCACCGAGCGCGCCGAGGAGCGGCTGGCGATTCTGTTCCCGGACGTACCGGTGTTGCGGGTCGACCGTGACAGTACGTCGCGCAAGGACGCGATGAATCAGCTGTTCGCCACCATTCAGAAAGGCCAGCCGTGCATTTTGGTCGGCACGCAAATGCTCGCCAAAGGGCATCACTTTCCACGGGTGACGCTGGTGTCGATTCTCGACGCCGACGGCGGGCTGTTCTCCGGCGACTTCCGCGCCAGCGAGCGCATGGCGCAGTTGATTGTTCAGGTGGCCGGGCGCGCCGGACGGGCCGAAGAGCCGGGCAGAGTGATTATCCAGACGCACCTGGCGGACCATCCGCTGCTGGTGCAACTGACCGAGCAAGGGTATTTCGCCTTTGCCGAACAGGCGTTGAGCGAACGCCGCTCCGCTGGACTGCCACCGTTTGCGCATTTGGCGCTGCTGCGGGCTGAAGCGCACAAACCGGGGCAGGCTGAAGGCTTCCTGGATGAAGCGTGTAGCGAGGCCGAACGTTTGCTGGCCGAGCAGAATCTGGGCGGGATCGAGTTGTTGGGGCCAGTGCCCGCGCCGATGGAGCGTCGCGCCGGGCGTTATCGCGCGCAATTGTTGTTGCAGGCCACGGCTCGGGCGCCGCTGCATCGGTTGTTGAGCAGTTGGTTGCTGGTGCTGGAGCAGATGCCGAGCGGGCGGGCGGTGCGTTGGTCGCTGGATGTCGATCCGGTGGATTTGTATTGAGTTAGAGACCGCTTTCGCGAGCAGGCTCCGTGCGGCGTTCCAACGAAGGCTGACTATTTGTCACCACATATCCATAACCTGCCCGCTATAGTTGGCAAGCCCGTCTTCGCAACGGATAATGCCCAGTTTTTCCACCAGCGCATCGAAGCGCGCACCGCGCTTGCGGTCGAAAGAGACCACCATGAAAGACACCATTCGCCAGCTGATCCAACAAGCCATCACCCAACTCGTCAACGAAGGTGTGTTGCCTGAAGGCCTGTCGCCGGCGATCCAGGTGGAAAACTCCCGAGACAAGAAGAACGGCGACTTCGCCAGCAACATCGCCATGATGCTGGCCAAACCGGCCGGCATGAAGCCGCGTGACCTGGCCGAAAAGATCATCGCTGCACTGCCGGCTGATGAAAACGTCAGCAAGACCGAAATCGCCGGCCCGGGCTTCCTGAACTTCTTCCAGAACACCGATGCCCTGGCCACTCGCCTCGACGCCGCCCTGGCCGACGCACACATCGGCGTGCGCAAGGCCGGCCCGGTGCAACGCACGGTGGTCGACCTGTCGGCACCGAACCTCGCCAAAGAAATGCACGTCGGCCATTTGCGCTCGACGATCATCGGTGACGGCGTGGCGCGCGTTCTGGAGTTCCTCGGCGACGAAGTGATCCGTCAGAACCACGTGGGCGACTGGGGCACCCAGTTCGGCATGCTGATGGCGTACCTGCAGGAAAACCCGATCACCAGCGACGAGCTGTCGGACCTGGAAAACTTCTACCGTGCGGCCAAGCAGCGCTTCGACGAATCCGAAGAGTTTGCCGATCGTGCCCGTGGCCTGGTGGTCAAGCTGCAAGCCGGCGACCCGGACTGCCTGGCGCTGTGGACCAAGTTCAAGGACATCTCGCTGTCGCACTGCCAGAAAATCTACGAACTGCTGAACGTCAAACTGACCATGGCCGACGTGATGGGCGAAAGTGCCTACAACGACGACCTGATCAACGTGGTCAACGACCTCAAGGCCGCCGGCATGCTGGTCGAGAGCAATGGCGCCCAGTGCGTGTTCCTCGATGAGTTCAAGAACGCCGACGGCGACCCGCTGCCGGTGATCATCGTCAAGGCTGACGGTGGCTACCTCTACGCCACCACCGACCTGGCGGCCGTGCGTTATCGCAGCGGCAAGCTCAAGGCTGATCGCGCGCTGTACTTCGTCGACCAGCGCCAGGCCCTGCACTTCCAGCAAGTGTTCGCCGTGGCGCGCAAGGCCGGCTTCGTGACGCACCCGATGGAAATGGAACACATGGGCTTCGGCACCATGAACGGTAAAGATGGCCGTCCGTTCAAGACCCGTGACGGCGGCACCGTGAAGCTGATCGACTTGCTGACCGAAGCCCAGGAACGCGCCTACACCCTGGTGAAGGACAAGAATCCAGAGCTGGCTGACGACGAATTGCGCAACATCGCCAAGGTGGTGGGCATTGGCGCGGTGAAATACGCCGACCTGTCCAAGCACCGCACCAGCGACTACAGCTTCAACTTCGACCTGATGCTCAATTTCGAAGGCAACACTGCGCCGTACTTGCTGTACGCCTACACCCGTGTTGCCGGCGTGTTCCGCAAACTGGGCAAGGACTTCACGGAAGTCGAAGGCCAGATCGTGCTGGACGCGGAGCACGAACTCGAACTGGCGGCCAAACTGGCGCAGTTCGGTGAAATCCTCAACAACGTCTCCGACAAAGGCACGCCGCACATCCTCTGCACCTACCTGTACGATGTGGCCGGCCTGTTCTCCAGTTTCTACGAGAACTGCCCGATCCTCAGCGCCGACACCCCGGCGCAAATGCAAAGCCGTCTGCGCCTCGCCGCGCTGACCGGCCGCACTCTCAAGCAAGGCCTGGAACTCTTGGGTCTGGAAACTCTGGAGCGTATGTAAGTTGGCTGCCAAGAAAAAACCTGCACCCAAGCGTGGCGCCAGCCGTTACCAAGCTCCTGCAAAACAGCCGATCCCGGGCTGGCTGTGGATGGCCATCGGCCTGACGGTCGGCGCGTTCATCGTTTTCCTGATGAAGCTGGAACCCGGCAAGGGCAGCGACACGGTCAAGCGCGAGAAGGTGGAACAGCAACAGAAAGCCAAGATCGCCGAGGCCAACAAGACCCCGCCGAGCCCGACGCAACCGGTGAAGCCGAAGTACGACTTCTACACCTTGCTGCCGGAATCGGAAGTGATCGTGCCGCCGGATGCCGTGCCGGAGAAAACCCTGCCAACGCCACAAGTGCCGGCCATTCCGACCACGCCGGTGACACCGGCCGAAGCAGCGAAGATCGACACGGCGCGCGCACAGGCCGCTCTGGCCGGGATTACGCCGCCACCGGCGCCACCCGTCACCAAAGCGGCGCCCGTGACCAAGTTCTTCCTGCAGGCCGGTTCGTTCCGCAAGGAGACTGATGCAGACAAGGTTCGCGCGCAGATCATTCTGCTGGGGCAGGCGGTGGCGGTTGAGTCCGGCACGGTGAAGGATGAGACGTGGTATCGCGTGTTGGTCGGGCCGTTCAGCAATCGCGAACAGCTGACCACGGCACAGAAACAATTGGCCGGCGCAGGGTTTAGCAACCTGTTGTTACAACAACGCCAAAGCCGCTGAGTCCATTAGCAATACCGAGTCATCGTTCTTCGCGAGCCGGCTCGCTCCCACAGGGTTAGCGTAAATCCTGTGGGAGCGAGCCTGCTCGCGAAGGCGTCCTCATTATCACCAAAGCCATTTCTGTCTCACACCGCCCGTCCCCTCTCCCGCCCAACAGTTGAAAAACGCTCCACCACCCCCATATGAGTTGGCATAAGGCATTTTCGCCCCGCTGCGTGGAGACTCTCCCTTGACCACCATCGTTTCAGTTCGCCGCCACGGCAAAGTCGTCATGGGCGGCGACGGCCAGGTTTCTCTCGGCAATACCGTGATGAAAGGCAACGCGAAGAAAGTTCGCCGCCTGTACCACGGCCAGGTTATCGCCGGTTTTGCCGGGGCCACCGCTGACGCCTTCACCCTCTTCGAGCGTTTCGAAGGCCAGCTTGAGAAACACCAGGGTCACCTGGTTCGCGCTGCCGTCGAGCTCGCCAAAGAATGGCGCACCGACCGCTCCCTCAGCCGCCTCGAAGCCATGCTCGCAGTCGCCAACAAAGACGCGTCCCTGATCATCACCGGCAACGGCGATGTGGTTGAACCCGAAGAAGGCCTGATCGCCATGGGTTCCGGCGGCGGGTACGCCCAGGCCGCTGCCAGCGCACTGCTGAAGAAGACCGATCTGTCGGCCCGGGAAATCGTCGAAACCGCCCTCGGCATCGCCGGCGACATCTGTGTATTCACCAACCACACCTTCACCATTGAGGAGCAGGACCTCGCTGAGTAAGCCTGTTTTGGCCACCACGCCACGGCTCACTTTTACCTGAGGACCGCCAATTACTATGTCCATGACTCCCCGTGAAATCGTCCACGAACTCAATCGCCATATCATCGGCCAGGACGATGCCAAGCGCGCCGTCGCCATCGCGCTGCGTAACCGCTGGCGCCGGATGCAGCTGCCTGAAGAGCTGCGCGTTGAGGTAACCCCCAAGAACATCCTGATGATCGGCCCGACCGGTGTCGGTAAAACCGAGATCGCTCGCCGCCTGGCCAAACTCGCCAACGCACCGTTCATCAAAGTCGAAGCGACCAAGTTCACCGAAGTCGGCTACGTCGGCCGCGACGTTGAATCGATCATTCGTGACCTGGCTGACGCAGCGATCAAGCTGCTGCGCGAACAGGAAATGACCAAGGTTCGCCACCGCGCCGAAGACGCTGCCGAAGATCGTATCCTCGACGCCCTGCTGCCACCGGCTCGCATGGGTTTCAGTAACGAAGACGCCGGATCGGCAACCGATTCCAACACCCGCCAGCTGTTCCGCAAGCGCCTGCGCGAAGGTCAGCTGGATGACAAGGAGATCGAAATCGAAGTCGCCGACGTGGCTGGCGTCGACATCTCCGCGCCACCGGGCATGGAAGAAATGACCAACCAGTTGCAGAGCCTGTTCGCCAACATGGGCAAGGGCAAAAAGAAAAGCCGCAAGCTCAAGGTCAAGGAAGCACTGAAACTGGTGCGAGACGAAGAAGCCGGCCGCCTGGTCAATGAAGAAGAGTTGAAGGCCAAGGCGCTGGAAGCGGTCGAGCAGCACGGTATCGTGTTCATCGACGAAATCGACAAGGTCGCCAAGCGTGGCAACTCCGGCGGCGTCGACGTGTCCCGTGAAGGCGTGCAGCGTGACTTGCTGCCGCTGATCGAAGGCTGCACCGTCAACACCAAGCTGGGCATGGTCAAGACCGACCACATTCTGTTCATTGCCTCCGGTGCATTCCACCTGAGCAAGCCGAGCGACCTGGTGCCTGAACTGCAAGGCCGTCTGCCGATTCGTGTCGAGCTCAAGGCACTGACACCGGAAGACTTCGAACGCATTCTCAGCGAACCGCACGCGTCGCTCACCGAGCAGTATTGCGCCTTGCTGAAAACCGAAGGCCTGGGCATCGAGTTCCAGCCAAGCGGCATCAAGCGCATTGCCGAGATCGCCTGGCAGGTCAACGAGAAGACCGAGAACATCGGTGCCCGTCGCCTGCACACCTTGCTCGAGCGCCTGCTTGAAGAGGTGTCGTTCAGCGCCGGTGACCTGGCCAGCGCCCATGACGGCAAGGTGATCATGATCGACGCCGACTACGTCAACAGCCACTTGGGCGAATTGGCGCAAAACGAAGACCTGTCCCGTTATATCCTGTAGGTCTCATTCTGTGAGGGCGGGCTTCTGTGGCGAGGGAGCTTGCTCCCGCTGGGTCGCGGAGCGGCCCCAAAATCGGCGAATGCGGTTTATCAGCAAGACCCATTCGCTGGATTTACGACTGCTGCGCAGCCGAGCGGGAGCAAGCTCCCTCGCCACAGGAATACCCGTCAGCACAGGGCCTACATAACGACGGAAGATCGGCCCCATGACGACCCAACTCCCCACCGACATCAAACTGCACAAAGCCTCGAAAACCCTGTCGCTGAAATACGCTTCCGGCGAGGAGTATCACCTGCGCGCCGAGTTCCTGCGCGTGCACTCTCCCTCCGCCGAGGTCCAGGGCCACGGCAAACCCATCCTGCAATTTGGCAAGATCAACGTAGGACTGACCAAGGTAGAACCGGCCGGTCAGTACGCATTGAAATTGACCTTCGACGACGGCCACGACAGCGGCCTGTTCACCTGGGAATACCTCTACGAACTGGCGCGACGTTATGACGCACTTTGGGACGACTATCTTGCCGAGCTCAAAGCCGCCGGAAAAACCCGCGACCCGAACGAATCCGTGGTCAAGCTGATGCTCTAGGTCAAGCCTCTTGCTCATTAGAGGGCATTTTCTAATTTCATCTGTTTGAATGCTCCGCCTCAGGGCCAATGATTGGCCCGCTTGCGAAAAAAATTAAACTCGGGTAACCAATGGATCTGGCAAGTTCCCTGCAGTGCTCTCTGAACTAAAAAGCAGCGATGCAGAATTAACGGTCACCCGAGCAGTAGTACCTGGCATTGGCTGTATGACTACACAGTCAGGCTCAGGTACTCGTCTCAGGACAATGGAGCGTCGTAGATGAGTAACAAGAATAACGATGACTTGAAATCTCAAGCCTCGGAAAACACTTTGGGGCTGAATCCTGTCGTTGGGCTGCGTGGTAAAGATCTACTGGCTTCTGCTCGCATGGTGCTCAGGCAGGCCATCAAACAACCGGTCCACAGTGCAAAGCATGTTGCCCATTTCGGCCTTGAACTGAAGAACGTGTTGTTCGGTAAATCCGAACTTCTTCCGACTCCCGAAGACCGTCGCTTCGCCGATCCGGCGTGGAGTCAGAACCCGCTCTATAAACGTTATCTGCAAACTTACCTGGCGTGGCGCAAGGAGCTCCACGACTGGATCGACGAGAGCAATCTGACGCCCAAGGATGTCGCGCGCGGGCACTTCGTGATCAACCTCATGACCGAAGCCATGGCCCCGACCAACACGGCGGCCAACCCGGCGGCAGTCAAGCGCTTCTTCGAAACCGGCGGCAAAAGCCTGCTCGATGGCCTTTCGCATCTGGCCAAGGACATGGTGCACAACGGCGGCATGCCGAGCCAGGTCAACATGGGCGCCTTCGAAGTCGGCAAGAGCCTGGGCGTGACCGAAGGCGCTGTGGTGTTCCGCAACGACGTGCTGGAACTGATCCAGTACAAGCCGACCACCGAACAAGTCTTCGAGCGCCCACTGCTGGTGGTGCCGCCACAGATCAATAAATTCTACGTATTCGACCTGAGCCCGGAAAAAAGCTTGGCGCGCTACTGCCTGCGCAGCAATGTGCAGACCTTTATCGTCAGCTGGCGCAACCCGACCAAGGAACAGCGCGAGTGGGGCCTGTCGACTTACATCGAAGCGCTCAAGGAAGCGGTCGATGTGGTCAGCGCCATCACTGGCAGCAAAGACATCAACATGCTTGGCGCCTGCTCCGGCGGCATCACCTGCACCGCGCTGCTGGGCCATTACGCGGCACTCGGCGAGAAAAAGGTCAACGCCCTGACGCTGCTGGTCAGCGTGCTGGACACCACCCTGGACAGCGACGTCGCCCTGTTCGTCGACGAGCAAACCCTGGAATCCGCCAAGCGCCAGTCCTATCAGGCCGGTGTGCTGGAAGGCCGCGACATGGCGAAAGTCTTCGCCTGGATGCGCCCCAACGATTTGATCTGGAACTACTGGGTCAACAACTACCTGCTGGGTAACGAACCGCCGGTGTTCGACATCCTGTTCTGGAACAATGACACCACACGGTTGCCCGCCGCGTTCCACGGCGACCTGATCGAGATGTTCAAAAGTAATCCACTGATCCGTCCCGATGCACTGGAAGTGTGCGGTACGCCAATCGACCTGAAACAAGTCACCGCTGACATTTACAGCCTGGCCGGCACCACCGACCACATCACCCCGTGGAAGTCCTGCTACAAGTCGGCGCAACTGTTTGGCGGCAAGGTTGAATTCGTGCTGTCGAGCAGTGGGCATATCCAGAGCATCCTGAACCCGCCAGGCAACCCGAAATCGCGCTACATGACCAGCAGCGACATGCCGGTCAAGGCCGAAGACTGGCAAGAAAACTCCACCAAGCACACCGATTCCTGGTGGCTGCACTGGCAGGCATGGCTGGGCGAACGTTCGGGCAAATTGAAGAAGGCCCCAACGGTTTATGGCAACAAAACCTTCACCGCCGGCGAAGCAGCGCCGGGCACTTATGTACATGAGCGGTAACTGACACACCCCACCCAGTGTGGGAGCGAGCTTGCTCGCGGAAGCGGTCCATCAGCGCAGCCTTTTTGGATGCGCTACCGCTATCGCGAGCAGGCTCACTCCTACAGGGGATCGGGGATGAATTCACCCACAGGGCCTTGAAGCATGCCGCAACCGTTCATATTCCGTACCGTCGACCTGGATGGCCAGACCCTCCGCACGGCGGTACGCCCCGGCAAGCCTCACTTGACGCCCTTGCTGATTTTCAACGGCATCGGCGCCAACCTGGAGCTGGTGTTTCCGTTCGTCGCGGCATTGGACCCGGACCTGGAAGTCATTGCGTTCGACGTCCCCGGTGTCGGCGGCTCGTCGACGCCGAATCGGCCGTACCGCTTTCCCGGCCTGGCGAAACTCACGGCACGGATGCTCGACTATCTCGACTACGGTCAAGTCAACGTGATCGGCGTGTCCTGGGGCGGCGCCCTCGCCCAGCAGTTTGCGTATGACTACCCCGAACGCTGCAAGAAACTCGTGTTGGCGGCCACCGCGGCCGGCGCAGTCATGGTGCCGGGCAAACCGAAAGTGCTGTGGATGATGGCCAGCCCACGACGCTACATCCAGCCGTCACACGTGATCCGCATCGCCCCGATGATCTATGGCGGCGCGTTCCGTCGCGACCCCACCCTGGCGGCCAGCCACGCGGCGAAAGTCCGTTCGGCGGGCAAGCTCGGTTATTACTGGCAGCTGTTTGCCGGCCTGGGCTGGACCAGCATTCACTGGCTGCACAAGATCAACCAGCCGACGCTGGTACTGGCCGGTGACGACGATCCACTGATCCCGTTGGTCAACATGCGCCTGTTGGCCTGGCGAATTCCCAACGCCCAGTTGCACATCATCGATGACGGGCATCTGTTCCTGATCACCCGCGCCGAAGCCGTGGCACCGATCATCATGAAATTCCTCGAGGAAGAACGTCAGCGCGCCGTGATGCATCCGCATCCATCGCCGTTGGGCAGTTAGTCGCTTCATCGGCCGGCAGGACGCCGCGCCGCGCAACAACCCACAACAGCGTCTATGGTGATCTGGTTCAGTGAGTTTGTTTTTGGCTTGAAACGAAGGAGTGTTGAGACATGCGCGACAAACCAGCGAGAGACGCTTTACCCACTCCCGCCGCGTTCATCAACGCACAGAGTGCGATTACCGGCCTGCGTGGCCGGGATCTGATTTCGACCTTGCGCAGCGTGGCGGCCCACGGCTTGCGCAACCCGGTGCACAGCGCCCGACACGCCTTGAAACTGGGCGGTCAGTTGGGCCGTGTCTTATTGGGTGAAACCTTGCACGCGACCAACCCGCAGGACACTCGTTTCACCGACCCGGCGTGGAGTCTCAACCCGTTTTATCGTCGCAGCCTGCAGGCCTATCTGAGCTGGCAGAAACAGGTCAAAAGCTGGATCGACGACAGCGCCATGTCCCCCGACGATCGTGCCCGCGCGCACTTTGCGTTTGCCTTGCTCAATGACGCCGTGTCGCCGTCCAACACCCTGCTCAATCCGCTGGCGATCAAGGAGATCTTCAATTCCGGCGGCAACAGCCTGGTGCGCGGTATAAGCCATCTGGTCGACGACTTCCTGCACAACGACGGCCTGCCCCGGCAAGTCACCAAGCAAGCGTTCGAAGTGGGCAGAACCGTTGCCAGCACCACCGGCTCGGTGGTGTTTCGCAACGAGCTGCTGGAGCTGATCCAGTACAAGCCGATGAGCGAAAAACAATATTCCAAACCGCTGCTGGTGGTGCCACCGCAGATCAACAAGTACTACATTTTCGACCTGAGCCCGCATAACAGCTTCGTCCAGTTCGCCCTGAAAAACGGCCTGCAGACCTTCATGATCAGTTGGCGCAATCCGGATGTGCGCCATCGCGAATGGGGGCTGTCGACCTACGTTGAAGCCGTGGAAGAAGCGATGAATGTCTGCCGGGCGATCACCGGCGCGCGCGAGGTAAACCTGATGGGCGCCTGCGCCGGCGGGCTGACCATCGCCGCGCTGCAAGGTCACTTGCAGGCCAAGCGACAGCTGCGCCGCGTGTCGAGTGCGACCTATCTGGTGAGCCTGCTCGACAGTCAGATGGACTCCCCGGCGACGCTGTTCGCCGACGAGCAGACCCTTGAAGCGGCCAAGCGCAAGTCGTATCAGAAAGGTGTGCTGGATGGTCGCGACATGGCCAAGGTGTTCGCCTGGATGCGCCCCAACGACTTGATCTGGAGTTATTTCGTCAATAACTACCTGCTCGGCAAAGAACCGCCAGCGTTCGACATCCTCTACTGGAACAACGACAACACGCGGCTGCCGGCGGCCTTTCATGGCGATCTGCTGGACTTCTTCAAACACAACCCGCTGAGCCATCCGGGCGGCCTTGAAGTGTGCGGCACGCCCATCGACTTGCAGAAAGTCACCGTCGACAGCTTCAGCGTCGCGGGCATCAACGACCACATTACGCCGTGGGACGCGGTGTACCGCTCGACGCTGTTGCTGGGTGGCGAGCGACGCTTCGTGCTGTCCAACAGTGGTCACGTGCAGAGCATTCTCAACCCGCCGAGCAACCCGAAAGCCAACTACGTCGAAGGCGCAAAACTGAGCAGCGATCCACGGGCCTGGTATTACGACGCGAAGCAGGTCGACGGCAGTTGGTGGACGCAATGGCTGGAGTGGATTCAGCAACGGTCCGGCGCGCTGAAAGAAACCCACATGGCCCTCGGCAATCAGAATTATCCACCGCAGGAGGCAGCACCCGGTACTTACGTGCGTGTGCGCTGACGTTCAACCCACCACGGCCGACGCTGGCCGTGGCACTGACTCGACCATTAAGAAGACTGGATGAAAACCCGCGACCGGATTCTCGAATGTGCTTTGCAGTTGTTCAATCAGAAAGGCGAACCGAACGTCTCCACCATGGAAGTTGCCAACGAGATGGGCATCAGCCCCGGCAACCTCTACTACCACTTTCACGGCAAGGAGCCGTTGATTCTCGGGTTGTTCGAGCGCTTCCAGGCTGAACTGGCGCCGCTGCTCGACCCTCCTGCCGATGTGGAACTGGCACCGGACGATTACTGGCTGTTCCTGCACCTGATCGTCGAACGGCTGTCGCATTACCGGTTTCTGTTCCAGGACCTGTCGAACCTCGCCGGACGCCTGCCCAAACTGGCGAAGGGCATCCGCAACCTGCTCAATGCGCTGAAGCGCACCTTGGCGTCATTGTTGGCGCGGTTGAAGGCTCAGGGGCAATTGGTCAGTGATACGCAGGCGTTGGGGCAGTTGGTGGAGCAGATCACCATGACGCTGCTGTTCTCGCTGGACTACCAGCGGATTCTTGATCGTGAGGGTGAGGTGAGGCTGGTGGTGTACCAGATCATGATGCTGGTGGCGCCGCACTTGCTGCCGCCGATCAAGGTGGCGACCGAGCAGATGGCCCTCCAATACCTGGAAGAACACGAATAGTCCTGACTACAAATAACCCTGTGGGAGCGAGCCTGCTCGCGAAAGCGGCATATCATTCAACATTGATGGCGACTGATATACCGCTTTCGCGAGCAGGCTCGCTCCCACATTTGATCTGCGGCGTTTGCGAAACCGCTCACAAACAAAAACGCCCGACCTTGGCAGGCCGGGCGTTTTTTTGAGCCCTGAAAATCAGGACTGACTGGTTGGCGTCGTTGCTGGCGCTACAGTCGGGGTTACAGCAGGGGTCGGCGCGGTAGCAGAGTTCGATGCGCTGACCGGGGCGGCCGGGGTTGCCGGTTTGGCAACAGCCGCCACTGCTGGTTTTGGTGCGGCGGCTTTCGGCGCAGCCGGTTTTTTCACCGCTGGCTTCTTCGCTGCAGCAGGTTTTGCTGCTGGCTTGGCGGCCGGTTTGGCAGCTGCGGTTTTGGCAACTGGCTTGGCGGCTGGTTTTGCTGCTGGCTTGGCGGCTGCTTTGGCGGCAACCGGTTTAGCCGCTGGCTTGGCTGCAGCAGGTTTTGCTGCGGCAGTTTTGGCGGCAGGCTTGGCCGCTGCTTTCGCAGCTGGTTTGGCTGCCGGTTTAGCGGCTGCTTTGGCCAGTGGCTTGGCAGCGGTTTTAGCCGCTGGTTTGGCCGCTGCGGTTTTCGCCGCAACAGGCGCAACCTTGGCACCGGTGAGTTTTTCGATTTGCTTGGTCAGGGTATCGACCTTGCTGTGCAGTGCTTTCACTTCGTTGCGGCTCGGGACACCAAGGCGCGAAATGGCACTGTTCAGACGCTTGTCGAAAGCCCCTTCCAGCTCATCCCATTTGCCCAGTGCACGATCTTTAACGCCAGTGATGCGCGACTTGGCCGACGAAGCGGAATCCTTGACGTCATCGACTTTCTTGCCAACAGCGCTCTTGGTGAGCTTCTCGGCTTTCTCGCCGTCTTTGACCAATGTATCGAAGAGCTTGCTGCCGTCAGTGTCGATCTTCGAGTACACGCCTAAACCAGCCAGCCAGATTTTGCGGGAGTAGTCTTCGACTTTCCCGATCCACGAGCTGCCTTCTTTTGCGGTGTTCTTTTTAACAGCCATCCCGTTCTCCTTAAGATTTACGCGCGACGCGTTCGAGCAATGCCGTCAGCTCATCGAGCTTAGCAGAGAGTGTCTCAACGTCATGTTTAGACGGAATGCCGATACGATTCAAGGCACTTGCGACACGCGAGTCAAAAGCCTTCTCGACCTTGTCGAGTTGAACTTCGACCTTGCCTTTGAAAGTACTCACTTCACTCTTGGCTTCAACGATCTCGGCGTTAGCGGCTTCAAGCTTTTCAGCCACTACTTTTTTGCCTTTCTTTTCAACAGTTTGACCAGCCTTGATCAACTCTTGAAAGTATTCGCTACCCTCTTGCCCGACCTTGGCGTAGGCACCCAGGCCTGCCAGCCAGATCTTGCGGGCATAGGATTTGACGTCGCCCAGAGCTGTAGTCGAAGCGTCGATTTTTTTCTTCAAAATAACTTTGGCCATGGTGCACCTCACGCGCAGAAGGTTTGAGGAACTGCCCGGACAAGTGTCGGGCTCAGGCACAAAGTAGGGAGAAAAATTAGAAACGGCACCCTAACAACTGACATAAACCTTCGGAGGCACCGCAATAAAAATGTGGGAGCGAGCCTGCTCGCGAAAGCGTCAGATCACCAACATCAATGCTGAATGACACACCGTCTTCGCGAGCAGGCTCGCTCCCACATTTGATTTTCATTCCAACCGGAGATCAGACGAGGGCTTTATCCAGCGCCTTCTCGATTTCCGATTTGATCATGCCGCTCATGGCCGACATCATCAGGCCCAATTCCACATCGACGCGGATCGAATCGTCGCTGACATGCACCGCGCCTTTCACTCCGGAGCGCTTGAGATTCAGCGTGTCGCCGGACCACTGCGACTCCAGGCCATATTGCTCGGACAGTTTCTGCGCCAGCTTGTCAGCCTTCTCGCGGGCCGCTTCCTTGCCCAGGCCGTGGGCACGCTCAACACTAATACGGGCCATCGAATGACTCCTGCGTTATGGATACGTTCCTGAAGCATCTTGACCATTACTGCGTCAAAACGTCCCGGTGGTTGCCCATCTTACCTTCAGCCTTGCCAAGACAAAGCATGCCTTGGGGATTAGAATGTCCCGCATTCTCTTCTGGTGACAGCGATATGACTGATCAGCGCAAAGGCAGCGATGCCGAACCCACCACACACTTCGGTTTCAAAAACGTTCCGGAAAGCCAAAAAGCGGAAAAAGTCGCTGAGGTTTTCCATTCGGTAGCCGCCAAGTACGACTTGATGAACGACCTCCTGTCGGGCGGCATGCACCGTTTGTGGAAGCGTTTCGCAATCGAGCTTTCGGGCGTGCGCACCGGCAATCGCGTGCTGGACATCGCCGGCGGTACGGGCGACCTGACCAAGAAATTCTCGCACCTCGTCGGCCCGACCGGCCAGGTGGTATTGGCCGACATCAACGAATCCATGCTCAAG
The DNA here is from genome assembly GCF_059415465.1 of Pseudomonas sp. GW821-FHT10C09. Lineage (NCBI taxonomy): Bacteria > Pseudomonadati > Pseudomonadota > Gammaproteobacteria > Pseudomonadales > Pseudomonadaceae > Pseudomonas > Pseudomonas sp. GW821-FHT10C09. The sequence continues at coordinate 10,815 of NZ_JBWKNG010000011.1, read as the reverse complement.
GTCGGTCGTGACCGCCTGCTGGACCTCGGTGTCGCCGGCAACGTCGAATTCGTTCAGGCTGACGCCGAAAAGCTGCCGTTCCCGGACAACCATTTCGACTGCGTGACCATCGCTTTCGGCCTGCGCAACGTTACCCATAAAGAAGACGCCCTGCGTTCGATGCTGCGCGTGCTGAAACCGGGCGGCCGTTTGCTGGTACTGGAGTTCTCCAAGCCGACCAATGCGCTGATGTCCAAAGCCTACGACGCCTACTCGTTCGCCTTCATGCCGCTGATGGGCAAGCTGATCACCAACGACTCGGAAAGCTATCGCTACCTGGCCGAATCGATCCGCATGCACCCGAATCAGGAAACCCTGAAGTCGATGATGGTCGAGGCCGGTTTCGACCGCGTGACCTACCACAACATGACCGCAGGCATCGTCGCCCTGCACCGCGGCATCAAACCCTGATGTTGCTGGCCGGCCTGCTCGCCAGCGTTGAACTCGGCCTTAACCGGGTGCTGCGTCTCGACAGCACGGCGCTGCCGCGGCTGGCGCATTTGAGCGGTCGGGTGATTGCCGTCGACTGCCGCAGCCCGGCATTGCAGCTGTTCATCCTGCCCAGCGACGAAGGCCTGATGCTCGCTTCCCACTGGGAAACCGGCGCCGACTGCACCCTGCGTGCACCGGCCTCTAGCCTGTTGAAACTGGCGATGAGCAAGGACAAGACCTCGGTCCTGCATGGCCCTGAAGTCGAACTCGACGGTGACAGCGGCGTGCTGCTGGAGCTGGCGGCGATCCTTCAGGACCTCGAACTGGACTGGGAGTACGAACTCTCGCGCTGGCTGGGACCGGTGGCCACGCAACTGGTTGGCGGTCACCTGCGAAGTCGCGCTCGCTGGTATCAGCAAGGGTTCGTCAGCCTGGGGCAGAACCTCGGCGAATACCTGGCTGAAGAGTCGCGCACCCTCGTCGGCCAGCGCGAGGCCGAAGCCCGTTTCAGTGAATTGGACCAGATCAAACTCGATCTGGAACGTCTCGAGGCGCGTTTCGAGCGCCTTTCCCGATCCCTCGACCCAAGCGATAACGCATGAAGCTGCTTGCCGTCCGCCGTTTGTTGCGCATCCAGCGCGTTGTGATTCGTTACCGCCTCGATGACCTGCTGTTTGCCCTGCCGCTGCCCTGGTTTCTGCTGGCGCTGCGTTACGCCTTGCCGTGGCGCTGGTTCCCGCGCAAGACGCTGGACCTGAGCCGTGGTGCGCGATTGCGCCTGGCGTTGCAGGACCTTGGGCCGATTTTCATCAAGTTCGGGCAGATTTTGTCCACCCGCCGCGACCTGTTGCCGGAAGACATCGCCGATGAGCTGATGAAGCTGCAGGACCGCGTGCCGCCGTTCGACTCGCAAGTCTCGGTGAGGTTGATCGAAGAGCAGCTCGGCAAGAAGATCAGCGAAGTGTTCAGCCGTTTCGACGTCGAGCCGCTGGCTTCCGCCTCGGTAGCGCAGGTGCATGCCGCGCAGTTGAAAACCGGCGAAGAAGTGGTGGTCAAGGTGATCCGCCCGGGCCTCAAGCCGATCATCGCCCAGGATCTGGCGTGGTTGTTCATCCTCGCTCGCGCCGCTGAAAAGCTCTCGGCCGACGCGCGCCTGCTGCACCCGGTGGACGTGGTCCAGGACTACGAAAAGACCATCTACGACGAACTCGACCTGCTGCGCGAAGCGGCCAACGCCAGCCAGTTGAAACGCAACTTCGAAGGCTCGCCGCTGCTGTATGTGCCGCAAGTCTATTGGGACTGGTGCCGGCCGAAAGTGTTGGTGATGGAGCGCATCTACGGCATCCAGGTCACCGACCTGGCCACCCTGGCCGACCAGCGCACCGACATGAAAATGCTCGCCGAACGCGGCGTGGAAATTTTCTTCACCCAGGTGTTCCGCGACAGCTTCTTCCACGCCGACATGCACCCCGGCAACATCTTCGTCAGCACCGTCAACCCGTGGAGCCCGCAGTACATCGCGATCGACTGCGGCATCGTCGGCAGCCTGACCCCGGAAGACCAAGACTATCTCGCCCGCAACCTGTTCGCTTTCTTCAAACGTGACTACCGCCGTGTGGCGCAATTGCACATCGATTCGGGCTGGGTGCCGGCGGAAACCAAACTCAACGAATTCGAAGCGGCGATCCGCACCGTGTGCGAACCGATCTTCGAAAAACCGTTAAAAGATATTTCCTTCGGCCAGGTGCTGATGCGCCTGTTCCAGACCGCTCGACGCTTCAATATGGAAGTGCAACCGCAGCTCGTGCTGCTGCAAAAAACCTTGTTGAACATCGAAGGCCTGGGCCGTCAGCTGTACCCGGACCTGGACTTGTGGAACACCGCGCAGCCGTTCCTTGAGCGCTGGATGCGCGAGCGTGTCAGCCCCAAAGCCTTGATCGGCAACGTGCAGAGCCAGTTCGAACAGCTGCCGCACCTGGCCAACATGGCCCGCGACCTGCTCGAACGCATGTCTCAACCCCACGCCTATGACCCACCACCGCCCTGGCATAAACGCAAGGATGACTGGTTCTTGCGCCTGCTCGGCTGCGCACACCTGGCGGGCGGCGTTATTCTGCTGGCCGGCGGACCGCTGAACGAACTGGGTCATTGGCCCGGGGGAATCATGGTGGCCGTAGGTTTGTATCTGGTCGTTCGCCGATAGCCAGTTGTGTGATCCACTGGCACACTGTTTGAACGTTGGGCCTGGCTAATGAAGTGCGAAGCCCGCTGTCGGAGTCGAAGATGAAAAACTGGCTGGACGAGATCAAGTGGGACGCTGATGGCCTGGTGCCGGCGATTGCCCAGGATCACAAGACCGGGCGCGTCCTGATGATGGCCTGGATGAACCGTGAAGCGCTGGAACTGACCGCTGCCGAGAACCGTGCCATTTACTGGTCGCGTTCCCGTGGCAAGCTGTGGCGCAAGGGCGAAGAGTCCGGCCACGTGCAAACCCTGCATGAGATGCGCCTGGACTGCGACGCCGACGTGATCATCCTGATGGTCGAGCAAATCGGCGACATCGCCTGCCATACCGGCCGCCAGAGCTGCTTCTACCGCGTCTATGAGAACGCCGACTGGACAACCGTCGACCCGGTCCTGAAAGACCCGCACGCCATCTATTCCGCAGGACACAAACATGAGTGACACGCTGACCCGCCTGGCCCAAGTGCTGGAAGAGCGCAAAGGCGCCGCCGCCGACAGCTCGTATGTCGCCAGCCTGTACCACAAGGGCTTGAACAAGATTCTGGAAAAAGTCGGCGAAGAGTCGGTCGAAACCATCATTGCTGCCAAGGATGCCGCCATCAGCGGCGACTGCAGCGATGTGATCTACGAGACCGCCGATTTGTGGTTCCACAGCATGGTCATGCTCGCCCAACTGGGGCAGCATCCGCAGGCTGTACTTGATGAACTGGACCGTCGCTTCGGTCTGTCCGGACACGCCGAGAAAGCCTCGCGCCCGTCCGCCTGAACAATTATTAGAGAGGAGCAGCAACATGGGCATTTTTGACTGGAAACACTGGATCGTCATCCTGGTTGTTGTCGTATTGGTATTCGGCACCAAGAAACTGAAAAACCTCGGCACGGACGTGGGCGAATCGATCAAGGGCTTCAAGAAAGCCATGAACGATGACGAAAAACCGGCCGATCCGACCGTGACCCCGGCGCAACCGGTTCCGCCTGTTCAGCCGCAGACCACGCAGTCCGTGAACCAGCCGCACACCATCGACGTGCAGGCACAAAAAGTCGAAGAGCCGATCCGCAAAGACGTGTGAGCACTGACTAATGTTTGGTATCAGCTTCTCTGAACTGCTGCTCGTCGGCCTCGTTGCCCTGCTGGTGCTGGGCCCCGAGCGCTTGCCGGGTGCTGCGCGCACCGCCGGCCTGTGGGTCGGGCGCTTGAAGCGCAGCTTCAACGCGATCAAACAGGAAGTTGAACGTGAAATCGGTGCCGACGAGATTCGTCGGCAGTTGCACAACGAGCACATTCTGTCGCTGGAGCAGGAGGCGCGGAAGATTTTCTCGCCGACCCAGCAGGAGCCGACGCCAGTGGAGCACGTGGGGGAACAGACGATTCACGCGCCTGTCGCCGCCACTGAACCAACGCCTGCGCCAGCGCCTGTTGTAGCGACTACGCAACCTGAGCCCGTTGTATCAGCAACACCGGTTGAACCGGTTGCTCCTGCCGCCGCGCCGACAGCGCCGGCCCCTCATGACCCAACACTGCCGCCGCGAGCCCCATGAGCGATCTCCCCGAAAACGACCAGCACATGCCGCTGGTTTCGCACCTCACCGAGTTGCGTACCCGCCTGCTGCGCTGTGTAGCGGCGATTTTCATCATCTTCGCCGGGTTGTTTGCCTTCACCCAGCAGATCTACACCTTCGTCTCCACGCCGCTGCGCGCGTACCTGCCCGCCGGCGCGACGATGATTGCCACCGACGTATCGTCGCCGTTCCTGACGCCGCTGAAGCTGACCATGATGGTCTCGCTGTTCCTGGCGATCCCGGTGATCCTGCACCAGATCTGGGGCTTCATCGCACCGGGCCTGTACAAGCATGAAAAGCGCATTGCCGTGCCGTTGCTGATGTCCAGCATCGTGCTGTTCTACACCGGCATGGCGTTCGCCTATTACCTGGTGTTCCCGTTGATCTTCAAGTTCTTCGCCGCCGCCACCCCGGCCGGCGTGGAAATGATGACCGACATCACCAGCTACCTCGATTTCGTCATGACGCTGTTCTTCGCCTTTGGCGTGGCGTTTGAAATCCCGGTGGCCGTGGTGCTGCTGGTGTGGATCGGCGTGGTCGACGTCAAATACCTGAAGAAAATCCGCCCGTACGTGGTCATCGGCTGCTTCGTGGTTGGCATGATCCTGACGCCGCCGGACATCTTCTCGCAGACGCTGTTGGCGGTTCCGATGTGGCTGCTGTTCGAGATCGGCATCCTGTTTGGCAGCCTGATCAGCAAACGTGGCGAGCATCCGGACGATCAACCGGTTGACGATCACAACGACCAGCCGCCAGCGACCCAACCGTGAACCTGCTGCTGCTCGAAGAAGCCGATTTCATTGCGGCCGACCGGGTGATCCTGCGTGATCGCCGGTTGACGCACATGCAGGAAGTTCATCGCTGCGAAGTCGGTGACAGCATGCGCGTCGGCAAGATCGGCGGGTTGATGGGCGCTGCCGAGGTGCTGCGCCTGGACGCCGCTGAAGCCGAATTGCGCGTCACCCTCGACCAACCGCCCCCGAGCAAGCTGCCGTTGACCCTGGTGTTGGCCCTGCCACGCCCGAAAATGCTCCGTAGGGTGTTTCAGACCGTGGCCGCCATGGGTGTGCCGCGCGTCGTGCTGGTGAACAGCTATCGCGTCGAGAAGAGCTTCTGGCAAACCCCGTTCCTAGAACCCGAGGCGATTCGCGAGCAATTGATCCTCGGCCTCGAACAGGCCCGGGACAGCGTGCTGCCCGAGATCGTTATCGAGAAGCGCTTCAAACCCTTCGTTGAGGACCGTCTGCCGGCAATCACCGAGGGCACCCTCGGCCTTGTCGGCCATCCCGGCAATTACCCGCCCTGCCCTCGCGGTCTGGACGAACCGGTGACCCTGGCCATCGGCCCTGAAGGTGGCTGGATTCCTTACGAGATCGACCTGCTGGGCAAGTCCGGCCTGCAACCGGTGCAACTCGGCGAGCGCATCCTGCGCGTCGAAACCGCCGTCACCGCCCTGCTCGCCCGCCTGTTCTGACTCGGTCCCCTGTGGTGAGGGGGCTTGCCCCCTCGCCACAGGTATTTATTCCCCGCCTTCAGATTCTCTTCCGCCTGCCGATACAGTTCCCACAAAACCAATCAGTGGTCCAGGGAGTTGCAGCATGTACCAATGGCTAGCCGAGAATCTGGGGAACATCAGCGTCAATCGCAAACTGGGAATCGGTTTCGGTCTGGTGCTGTTGCTTACCCTGTTGATCACCTTCACCGGCTGGACTGGCCTGAGCGACGTGACGAGCCGTGGCGACAAGCTCGGGTTCATCGCCAGCCTCAATGACCTGACCAAAGACCTGCGCCTGGCCCGCCTGGACTATGAAATGCGCCGGGGCGAACAAGGCCCGGGGGCAGTCAACGACAAGCTTGCGCAACTCGATACTGGCCTGCAAACCGCTCGCAAACTGATTGAGCAACCGGCCGACGCGGCGATGGTTGATCAGCAACTGGCTGCCGTCAGCCAGTACCAACAAGCATTCAGCGCGATGATCCAGGCCGGCGCCAACCGCGAAGATGCCCGCAGCAAACTCGGGGCCACGGCCGATAACGCTGTCGCCCGTGTCGCTGAAGTCGAAAAATCCCTACTGCAAGGTGAGAGCGTCGCCCAGTTCAACAGCGTGATCGACTTGAGCAAACTGATTCAGCAAGCGCGCTTCCAGGTTCGCGGCTACACCTACAGCGCCAAGCCTGAAGCCGAACAGCCTGCGCTGGACGCCATCGACAACGCCCTGAAAAACCTCGAAAGCCTGACATCCAAACTACCGGAAGAGCACGCCGCCAACCTGCAACAGGCCAGTGACTCGCTCAAGGCCTACCGTGCCGCCGTCAGCCAGTACCGTGATTCCCAGGTCGCCAGTGCTGCTGCGCTCGTGCGCATGGCCGCGCAAGGCGACATCCTGCTCGACGTCAGCAAAAAACTCACCGTCTCGCAAACCATCGTCCGCGACACCGATGCGGCACACGCCAAGAACATGCTGCTGATGGCCACCGCCCTGGCCCTGGCCTTCGGTATGGTCGCGGCCTGGGCGATCACGCGCCAGATCGTCATCCCGCTGAACCAGACCCTGAAAGTGGCTGAACGCGTGGCGGCCGGCGACCTGACTCACAACCTGACATCCAAGCGTCGCGACGAACTCGGCCAGCTCCAGCGCGCCATGCAGAGCATGACCTTGGGCTTGCGTGAATTGATCGGTGGCATCAGCGACGGCGTCACGCAAATCGCCAGCGCCGCCGAAGAGTTGTCGGCGGTTACCGAGCAGACCAGTGTCGGGGTCAACAGCCAGAAGGTCGAGACCGATCAAGTGGCCACCGCCATGAACGAAATGACCGCGACCGTGCAGGAAGTCGCGCGCAATGCCGAAGAAGCCTCCGAAGCCGCCGTCGCCGCCGATCAGCAAGCCCGCGAAGGTGACAAAGTGGTCGGCGAAGCCATCGCCCAGATCGAGCGCTTGGCCCTCGAAGTCGGCAATTCCACCGCGGCGATGGGCGATCTCAAGCGCGAAAGCGACAAGATCGGCAGCGTGCTCGATGTGATCAAATCCGTGGCCCAGCAAACCAACTTGCTGGCCCTCAACGCCGCCATCGAAGCCGCCCGTGCCGGTGAGGCCGGACGGGGTTTCGCGGTGGTGGCCGATGAAGTCCGCAGCCTGGCGCAACGGACCCAGAAGTCCACCGAGGAAATCGAAGAGCTGATCGTCGGTTTGCAAAACGGCACCCAGCAAGTCGCCACGATCATGGACAACAGCCGCGTCCTGACCGACAGCAGCGTTGAACTGACCCGCCGCGCCGGGGGCTCACTGGAAAGCATCACCCGCACCGTGTCGGCGATTCAGTCGATGAACCAGCAGATCGCCGCCGCTGCCGAGCAGCAAACGGCGGTGGCCGAGGAGATCAACCGGAGCGTGCTCAACGTGCGTGACGTGTCCGAGCAGACCTCGGCAGCCAGTGAAGAAACGGCGGCCTCCAGTATTGAGCTGGCGCGGCTGGGGACGCATCTGCAGATGCTGGTGGGCAGGTTCAAGGTTTGAGGTGATTCAATGGCCTCGGTTCGCTTGGGACCGAGGTGAAGCATTCGCGAGCAGGCTCGCTCCCACATTTAACCGGGTTTCAATTCGGTAACGCTGTCAAAATGTGGGAGCGAGCCTGCTCGCGAAAGCGGTTCGACAGGCACCGAAGTTAGAGAACCTGCCGCAAAAACGCCTGCGCCCGCGGATCCTTCGGCGCATCAAAGAACTCCGCCGGCGAAGCATCCTCCAGCAATTTGCCGTGATCGAAGAACAACACCCGATCCGCCACTTCCCGCGCAAAGCCCATTTCATGGGTCACACAAACCATGGTCATGCCTTCCACAGCCAGGGTTTTCATCACGTCCAGCACTTCGCCGACCATTTCCGGGTCGAGCGCCGAAGTCGGTTCATCAAACAGCATGACCTTGGGTTCCATGGCCAACGCCCGGGCAATCGCAACGCGCTGTTGTTGGCCGCCGGACAGGCGCGACGGAAACTCGTTGGCCTTCTGTGCAATGCCAACCTTTTCCAGCAACGCCAGGGCCTTGGCCTCGCGTTCCTTCTTGCCGCGCTTGCGCACGACTTTCTGTGCCAGGCAGAGGTTTTCCAGCACGGTCATGTGCGGGAACAGGTTGAAGTGCTGAAACACCATGCCGACTTCGCGGCGGTAGGCGTTGACGTCGGTTTTCGGGTCGGCCAGTTGCAGGCCGTCGATGCTCACCGAGCCCGAATCAAACTCTTCCAGGCCATTGAGGCAGCGCAGGAAGGTCGACTTGCCGGAGCCGGACGGGCCGATCACCACCAGCACTTCACCCTTGGCCACGTGCGTGGTGACGTTATCCACCGCGCGAACCACCTGGCCACGGGTGTCGAAGACTTTTACCAGATCGCGGACTTCAATCACTTTGCGCGAGCCTCCGCTCAAGCCGGCTGGCGATTTTCGACAGTGGCAGGTTGATCAACAGGTACAACCCGGCCACACAGAACAGGATTTCGAATGGCGAGAACGAGGTGGTGATGACTTCGCGGCCGCTTTTCAGCAGTTCGGTAATCGCGATCACCGAAACCAGCGACGTGTCCTTGACCAGGCTGATGAATTGCCCAGCCAGGGGCGGCAGCACCCGCTTCAAGGCTTGCGGCATCACCACGTGGCGCATCGACTGGCCAGCGCTCAGGCCCAATGAACGTGCGGCCTCGTTCTGGCCACGGGCAATGGACTGCACGCCGGAACGGATGATTTCCGCAACGTAGGCGCCCGTGAACAGCGACAACGCCGCGATCCCGGCGAATTCCCGGGACAGGTTCATCACGGTGCCAATGAAGAAGTAGAAAATGAAGATCTGCACCAGCAGCGGCGTGCCACGGACCAGTTCAACGTAAATCGTCGAGAGATCACGCAGGGTCGGGTTGTTCGACAGCCGGCACAGGCCGGTGACGAGACCAATCAACAGGCCAAGTACGCCGGACACCACGGACAACCACAACGTGGTCCACAGTCCCCAAAGCAGTGGACCGGCAGCCCAATGGCGGGTCACGCCGATCACATCGCCTTCGGCCACATCATCGCCTTGGGCGACTTGCAGACTGTCGTCGTCGACGGTCACACGCTGCTCATCACCCGCATCGTTGCGCAGGGTGACTTTGGCTTTATCGCCCTTGCGCACCAGTTCGCTGACGGTGGAGATGTCGGCGGCGCGCTGGGATTCTTCGGCGTGGTAGGCGAAGTATTGCGGCACGCGGTTCCAGCGCCATTCGTAGGACATCAGCGAGGTGGCGTAATACAACGCGCCGGCCAGGCCGATCAGTACCAGCACGGTTAAAACGTGCCAGGGCCATTGGGATTTTTTTTGTTTCATTGAGTTTGAAGCTTCCGAATTCTGTGTCGCGAAGGAGGCCGTCTTCGCGAGCAGGCTCGCTCCCACAGGGGAACGCATTCCAATGTGTGCGAGCCTGCTCGCGAATGGGGCGACGCGGTCTGTCTGGCCGAGCCCTTATTCCATGTCTTTCTGCCAAGCGGTGTCTTTGAACCACTTGTCATGGATGCGATCGTAGGTGCCGTCTTCATGGATCTGGTGCAGGAAGTTGTTGATGAAGTTGATGCTGTCGTAATCACCCTTCTTCAGACCGAAGGCCAGCGGCTCGTAGGTGAACGGCTTGTCGAGGAACACCAGTTTGCCGGCACCAACCTTGTTCACGGCCACCACGTTGTACGGCGCATCGTAGATGAAGGCGTCAGCCTTGCCATTGACCACGTCCAGCACTGCTTCCTGTTCGTTGTCGTAGCCGTGGTACTTGGCTTTGGAGATCAACTTCCTGGCGACCATCTCGCCGGTGGTGCCGAGCTTTGAAGTGATGCGGTAGTCGGCGGTGTTCAGGTCTTTATAGGACTTGATGGAGCCTTCCAGCTCCTTGCGGATCAGCAGAGTCTGGCCGACGACGATGAACGGTTCGCTGAAGTTCAGGCGCAGGTTGCGTTCCTGAGTCAGGGTCATGCCGCTGCCGATCATGTCGAACTTATCGGTCATCAGGGCCGGGATGATGCCGTCGTAACCGGTGGACACCAGCTCCAGCTTGACGCCCATGGCTTTGGCCATGGCCTTTAGAATGTCGACTTCGAAACCGATGATCTCACCGCGCTTGTTGGTCATCTCGAACGGCATGTAGGTCGGGTCCATGCCGACTTTCAGCGTGCCGCGCTTGACCGCGTCATCGATGGCACCGGCCTGCGCCGCGCTGACTGCAACCAATGCCGTGACGCCGACCAGCAGCATCGAGAGATACTTCTTCATCATCATGTCCCCAAAACCATTGCGGTGTGAGGCGCGCAAAAACGGCGGTTTCCCTCGGGAAACACACCCCTACGGATAAAAATTATCCGGGCGCACCAATTCGGGGACGGATCCTAAACTACTCGCCCGTTTGCACAAGGGCTGGCAAACGATCAGGCAAAAAAAACCCCGCTGCATGAGCGTAATGCTGTTCACTTAAGCGGAGCAGCCTTACGGTCCACTGGAAACCGGGTCTTTGAGATCTTCACCGTCCTTGG